>JBAVYG010000399.1:0-10937 GCA_049698675.1 Terriglobia bacterium | reverse complement strand
GAATTCTCAATAGCGGCACAAGGTAGGGACACGCCATGGCGTGTCCCTACCTTGTGCCGCTATTGAGAATTCCGCACGGCGTCGCCCACTTTGGGCGCTTGTCCCGTGTAAGTCCCCGTTGAAGAAGTATCTTCCACTTCGGTGATGGTCACGTCTCCGAGTTTGGTCACGACGGTCTTCAGCACCTTCCCTGTGGCCGGGTCTTTGATTTGACGTCCCTGCCTGAAAACGCCCAGGACATCGCCCACCTTCACTCCCGCCTTGCTTCCAACGTTCACAATGAGAGTATCACCGGACACATCCGCCACCAGGCCCGAAATCTGAAGGACCTGTGTGGGAAGGCTTGCGGCCTTATCGTCAAGTTGTTGGCCCAAGTTGGCGACCGCGGCATTCACCGCTTCGCCGAGGATGCTGTTGGCAAAATTGCTGCTGCCCATGTCGACCATTCCGCCTCCGCCACCGCTCCAGCCTCCACCTCCGCCACCGAGCTTAAAGCCGCCGCGCTTCGATTCTCCGCTGCCCGTCACCACCGCCAGAATTTCCGCCGTGTTAATATCGATCAGCTTGGCGGTCACGTTCACCACGGCCTTGGACTCATTCTTGCCGGCTCCGCCGAGACCAAACCTTCCCAGACCATAGCCGCCACCGCCCACCCCGATATGCTTATCGTCGCGGCCAAACTGAGTGATGCTTCCGGTAATGATGGCGCTCACGCCCAAAATGCGGCCGATTTTGGCGGCGGATGTAGGATCGACGCGGTCGCTGTTAGAGAAATTCTGTTCTTTAAGGATCTTATCCATGGCGTTGCGGTCGATCACCCGGTACTTGGCGTCCTGAACAAGCTTCTGTTCCAGGAGGAGAGAAATGCCTTTACCCACGTCCTGGTCGGTGCCAAAGTACGCCTGCACCGCCGAACGCACCGTGCCATAATCAAAATCCAAAACTGCCACGAGCTTCTTGTCCTGCGCCCAGCCGGACGGCACTAACGCTAACATTAGAAAAGTGATTCCAAGAACCTTTTTCATTTTCTGTCCCCCTGAGAAGGATTAGAGATTTGCAAGCGATCCGGGTATGCATTTCCGGATTTCATACCTTGGAAGGTGCTCCTGTATTCCCGCTTTTTCTGTCCGCCGCAAGATGAAATTGGACTCCTGGGATTCCAGGCCCCCGCTTTCCGATGCAGATGCAGGGAACTACAAAGTTCCACCGTCTCTTGTCATCACCGCTCGATTCAAAAATGTTACCACCTTTCGGAGTCGGGAACAACCATGCGTCCCGAGGGATCAGAGGAAAACCGAGGTTAGGTTGCGGAATCCCCGCATACCGCTGAGGAGGACAAGTTGGCAGCGGATGGAGGAATTCAGGGGGCCGCTGCGTGAAGGCATCAGGTGCTCGTATGAGCGCATCACAGAATGCGGCGAGCGTGGCCAATTCGGGTATCACAAAAGGGACCTCTACGTTTGACGTGGGTTTCCGATGCGTGCCAGGACGGTGGCACCTTGGGCGCACTTGATTCGCACATTTTCCTCGTGTATAGTCCTGCAAGAGGTTCTAACCCGTGAAAGAATTCTTGGAGCGATACCTGCTTCCGATCTGCGCATCCGTTTTTGGGACGGTCGTGCTTCTGAACCCATTGAAGCTGAGCTTCGATAACCGCATAAGCCTGGGAGTTGCCGTAACGGCGCTGGCGTATTGCATTGGCAGGGCCATCGAAAAGACCCCAATCGCTCCTGAACCGGGCGTCAGGGGTCGGTTGTCGAGTGTTAGACTTCACAAGGCAGCGAGCCTGTTGATTGCGGTCGTGGCCCTCGGATACCTGATGGCGAGTTTCGTCCGCAGAGGGCCGCCAGCGGTTGAGAAGCTCACGTCCGCATCACCTGCAGCGTCGCCTATGCCTGCCGCTCACCCAGCCACGGGAAGCGCAACCGCGACTAGCGTCCCGGCTTCCGACAGACTAGGAGAGAACAATCCCGCAGCGCTTCCCGTCAGCCACGTTTCGCCAGACAGCGAGTCCGCACGTAGCGACACTCCTGAGAATGCCGATGCGGAAGGAGCCGCAGAACCATCCAACCCCAATCGCGTGGAGGTGTTATACGAAGGTCCCACGGCAGCGGGGGGAGTGGTATCCCCGAAAGACGCCATGGCGAAGGAGCTGAGCGATGCTGGTTTCGAAGTTCTCCTGACGGGCAGCTCAGCCTCGGAAGAGCCCAGCCGTAAGCCTGGACCCAGCGCCCAAGTGTTGGGTCCTGTAGCTCCTGCACCGCCTGGCCCCGGCCCCGCAGCCCAGCCCGAACCTGCGGTTTCTCGACCGCCCTCCGGCCTAACGGTGAAGGAGATCTTCGATTTTGTGCGGAAAGCTCAGCAGGCTGCCCAGGTTGGAGAGCCACGCCCGCCCGGCGCTTTTGGATTCCTACCGACTCCTCTGTTCGCCGCCACACCTGCGATCCGACCGCAGATTGTAGTGGCGATGCGCGCTTCGATGCGTCGGCTGCGTGAATATCAAGGCATTTTTTCCACGCAAGCAGACATGGACATTGTGGCCGTTACCGCACACGGCAAGAGAATCCAGTCGATCGTCAGCATGTCGGGCCCGGGGAGCGTGCGGGGCTTCGGCCTCGATTGGGAGCAGGCAGAACAAAAAGCTCTGAGCGAGATCTCGTCCCAGATGTGCCCTGTGTTCGCCAAGCACTTACACGAGAAACTGACCGGGAACAAATAACCCGTATTGTCGAGTCCTCTTCGGTGTTCAACAAGGTCGTCTTCCTGACGGTCGCCTTGGTTACTGGCGCGGCAATGGTCCACGCGGAAGGGGATTTTCTGCAAGTCATCATCCGCTCGGCACGCTCTGTGAAAATTCGCCCCAGCCTAGTGCTGGCGCTGATCTACGTGGAGAGTCGCGGCAAGCCTACTGCGCTTGATTTCAATCTTCCTCACGGAGTCTCCGTTCCCAAATTCCCTCCCGACGTCGAGGCGAGCTTGAAAGAGCTTTGGGCCATGCCAACGAATAACGTCGATATCGGATTGATGCAGGTGAACTGTAAGTATTGGTGTAAGGGGCTGGGGATATCTAATGCGGACCTACTGAAACCTGACGTCAACATCGCCGCAGGAACAGCCATCCTGGCTCACCACATCGCCAAGGACGGCGACTACTGGGGTGTCGGCCACTATCATTCCTTCACGCCCGATAAAGCCAAGCTGTATGCAGACACCGTGTTCAAGGTCGACAAGATCATCGCAGCGCGGTGGGCAGAACTTGGCCGCTAGCAACTGCCGCATTTAACGGACGCCTGCAACTGTTGGACGTTGGGCGCGGGCCGCTACTGCCCCCGCAGCATGTGCCTCCCAAGGTAGCAACGGGCGGGGGAGGGTTTTCCACCTCATTACGGCTTATTTGTTCTCGGCCAGTCTCCGCTTGTCACGGGGATACTGCGCATCTGGGCGGCAAACTCGCGACCCGTACCGCGCCTGCCGAGGGAGCAGCCGATTTCGAGCAGGGCAATCTTGCTGACCTCCTCCGGCACCTTCTCGAACGTCATCACCAGATTTGTAGGCGTTCCTGATACAAGCGTGTTATCGAGGCTGGGATAATTAAAAGGACCGTAGTAGGCTGCCTGTTTACTGCCAAATCGATATCGCTGGCAGTGGTACTCATTTCCGGAGTTATCGATGATTCTGGACCTATACGGCAAAAAGCTAACTTCTAGGTCCTCGCGGGAGCCGTTTGTCACTCCCACGCTACACGTCAAGCTGGTTCCAGCAATCTCGCACGAGCTAACCTCAAATGTAATCCCCTCGGCAACGACTGAGTTCGCCGCGGAGGAAGGCGGAGGGGGTGGTAGTTGTGGCCCCTTGCCGATCGGCGGCCGAACTGCTGATGCGCAATCACTTGACATCGCGCTTACTGCCCCGTCTTTGACGATGCTGGCTGATGCGCCCGGCAGGCTCACGTCGGTCTGAATATCTACGATACGGGCATCGAGATCGAGCGTGCCTCCTACATCTGAGACTGTGCCGAGCACCAGCCCCTGCACGCCTAACATCTGACCCAACCTCCTCGCCTTGGCCGGATCAACTAGTTCCGACATGCTGAATTTCAATTCTTGCAGCACCATGTCGAGCCGACGACGTTCTACCAAATGGCATTGCGGGTGCTGCGACAACAGCGTGCTGAGCCGCTCCGCAACGTATCGTCCCAGGCGGCAGGTCTGCCCTCCAAGATCAGGGAAATCGGTCACCGCCACGGTCATTGGATGGCCCTCGGGAATCCCTTTAGCGAGCTTGTCCGCCAAGTCAGCGATTCCCTGAGCCAATGGCACCGCACCCACCTGCTGTGGACTCCGTCCAAGAATGTGGAGTGGCTGAGCTGTCACCGCGCAGAAGGCTAGGCCGGCAGCAATTAATTGGACTGCGGGACGTCGATAGATTCCAAACAATTGATTCCGATTTCCCATGTAGGCGCATCTCCCTTTAATCCGCTCGACTGATCCATTCGTGGGGCTTGGTGATGCCACAAGGCTGCATTAAGGTTCAGGATGGGGTCGCTTGGTACCCCTCGTAATCGGAATATTACGAATTTGTGCCTTGAGCCCTGGGGTGTAACTTGCGAAACCCCCATGAGAGTCCATCGCCCTTACCTCGAAGGGGATCTCGAGCAGAGAAAGTGCACTTGCTGCCGAGGAAACATCCTCAAAGGTTAGCCTTGCTGTCATCGGTACACCTGATACAAACGTGGCTATGACAGAGTCCCAAACGCGTCCATCTAGGCGTGTCGTGGAACCGCCAAGTTGGACTGAGTCCGAACCGCATTCGTTTCCGAGATCATCAACCACCCGGACCGCCGGAGGGTTTTGAGTCTTTCCTGCATAGGCCGTGAGTTGGGCGTCAGGGCCTCCGTTTGTGATCGCCAGGGTGCAATTGAGCTTGGTTCCTCCCAGCGCGCACGACAAAACCTCAAAGGTAATATCCTTGACAGTCACGCTCTGGGCCGGTACCTGTGATGCGCCCCGCGATTCGGACGGGCTCCTCCCATCCCCGCGTGTGGCGGAGCCTGATGCATCGAGCCCCGCCGTACCCTGGCAGTCCGAGATCAGGCTCTTAACTGCTTCGTCTTTGACTATGCTGGCTGAAGCACCCGGCAGGCTCACGTCGGTCTGAATATCAATGATTCGGGCGTCCACATCAAAGGTTGCGCCCAAGTCTGTTACGGTTCCAACCACCAGGCCCTGCACGCCCAGCATCTCCCCCAGTCTTCGCGCTTTCGCAGGGTCAACTAGTTCTGACATGCTGAATTTTAGCTCACCCAACACCACGTCCAGCCTGCGTCGCTCGATTAGGCGGCACTGAGGTTGGCGCGATAGAAGCGTACCCAGACGCTCCGCCACGAATTGGCCCAAGCCACACACCTGCTTGCGTCGGTCCGGGAAGTCCGTGACGGCAATGGTCATCGTGTGCCCTTGGGGAATTCCCTTCGCTAGTTGCGAAGCCAAATCGGCAATTCCCTGCGATAGGGGAACTGCTCCGGTTTGCTGCGGTGCACTGTCCGCTCCTGCTGAATGCAGTGGTATCCATAAGAGCATGACCAGAATGAAAATCAGGCTCACGCGGAAGCCCTTGTCCTTTGAACCTTGAAAGTTTCGTCGGCGAAGCATGACGCTCTGCCTCCTGGCGAGGGGAGAAGTTTCCACTGAGGCTAAAAGCTATCGCATGACTTGCGCTATGTTAATACTACCACTGACAGTCCATGTCAAGCGGCGCTTGGGACGCATTGGGGACGACATGCGCCGAAAAATGAAAGGGGGGACAGAGCCAAAGCCGCGGGGAAACTGCTGGCTCCTGATACTTGCCCAATCAGGACGGTTGGAAGGCCTAGCACAATGGTGCCACCGTGAGCCGTCATGTCACCCATACGGGCAGCGGGCATTCCACCTACCAGGACAGTGAAGGACCCCATCGCAATCACATCTGGCAGGCCGACGCACGTCAGCATGTCAGACACGCGGGCCTGAGGCGTGCCCCCGCTATGCGAACAGTGAACCTGCTTCCTCGAGCGCTGTGAACCGAATTCGGACTCTTGAGATCACACGCCCCCCGCGTCTCGATGCAGAGGCAAGAAAGGTCCAGGTCGCTGCCAGACTACTGCCAGGTTACTGATAGTTCTGCGCGGCCTGCGCCTCAGTTTGATCGGCCTGCTGCTGCTGCGCCTGGAGTTGGTCCGCTGCCGCAGAGTCCGGCGCCGGCGGCGGAACCTCTCCGTTCGTCGTAGCGGTGTCAGGAGGCTTCGGCAGACCGCCCGTGCCGCCCTTGTCGGCCAGCGTCTTCAGTCCGGAATCAAGCTGTGCCCGGAACTGATTGTGCATTTCCTGGAGGTCCTGGACACCGATCGCCACCGTCTGGCCGGTGGCGCAATCCCCCGCTTTGCTGCTCTGGACGCTGGCGGTAACATTCTGGTTAGCGTCCGGCGTGTCCGCCAGCCGCATCACCACGTCCCCCGGAGTCAGGCTGCATTCCTGGCCGCTATCGGGCGCCGTGACGTCGAGATTGCTCGCCACCACGAAAACACGCTCGGCCGGATTCAGGGCGTCCGGCACTTGATCGCTGCTCGGTGTGGCTTGGGGATTGGCAGCCGCAACATTTTCGGCCGCGAGTTGCTGTTGCACCTCGTCCGCGATCGCCTGTTTCACTTCGGGACTCAGTGGGGTCTGGCTGCTAGCCGCCGGACCACCAGAAGGAGGTGCGTAGTTCTCGGCTGGCGCTGGGGCCTCCCCGCCGCCCGCGGCCGCATTGGCGTCGAGTCTGGCCTGGTATGCAGCCTGCAGATCAGCCGCGATCAGGTAGTCTGTGAGCCATAGCGAGGCGGAGGCGTACACGGGATACGGCGTAAAGAAGCCGCCGTAGAACCCAAACCAGGGCGTGCCAGCCCAGCCCCAGGCTGCCGGGCCGTAGTAAACCGGCCTCACCCACGGATTGTAGGCCCAACCGTAAAAGCGGGGATGGTAGTAGTAGCCCGGCGCGTAGCCATAGTAACGCACGCCGCGATAGTCGTACCCACGGTAGACCCGTGCATAAGAGCGCCCGCCGACCACGTAGGTCCGCTGATAATACGCCCTGCCGCCGCGGTTGATGTATGGACGCTGCACGTAGCCACCACGGCGCCCCGTGGTCACGATGGTGCGCCCATTGCGCTCGGCCACGATGGTTCGCCCACCGTGAAGTCCATGATTGATCGTCATCCCATTGGCATATATCGTTGCCACATGCCCGCCGGGACGAAAAGTGGCGCTGGCGGGGTGTCCGGAGCGATCGGTGAAGGTTCTAGTGGTGGTTCTGGAACCGGGACGCCCCATGCCACCCCCTGCGCTGAGGTTCCTGCCCGCCCCTGGGGTAGGTCTGTTGCCCAGCCCCGTGGCGGGTCTGTTGCCCAGCCCTGTGGCGGGTCTGTTGCCCAGCCCTGTGGCGGGTCTGTTGCCCAGCCCTGCGGCGGGTCTGTTGCCCAGCCCTGCGGCGGGTCTGTTGCCCAGCCCTGTAGCGGGTCTGTTGCCCAACCCTGTGGCGGGTTTGTTGCCCAGCCCTGTAGCGGGTTTGTTGCCCAGCCCTGTAGCGGGTCTGTTGCCCAGCCCTGTAGCGGGTCTGTTGCCCAGCCCTGTAGCGGGTCTGTTGCCCAGCCCTGTAGCGGGTCTGTTAACTACCCCTGTATTCGGTCTGTTAAGTCCCGGGGCAGGTCGGCTCGGCGGCGACTTGGGTGCCGGGGCAGCCTTCACTTGTGGGGCGGGTCTGGAAGGCGCGCTGGTCTTCTTCTGGTCGCCCCAAGCGAGCGCAGAAAAGATTATCAGGACCAAAAGTACCGTCGAGTTTTTCAGGATCCTTTTGTTTGGCATGTTTAGCCTCCTCACGATCTCTTGTTCGTCTGAATCATTTCTTTGCGCCTTCACTGGCCAAAACGTAATCGAATTAGAAATTCCATAATATCATGCTGATAGTAGCGGACTTCTTATTTCTGAGACTCCGGTTGTCCGGTCTGGTCGGACGCCTTCTCATAAACCGCAGTAGCCGTAGGCCACATATCGAGAAGCTGGCTGCGGCCAAAATCTACCCGTCCTCCGGCTCCCGGCGTGTGGGCGTTCATTACGCCGCGTCCATTCTTCAATGTGTATCTGATAGTCCCCAATCTTGTCGCCAACTTGAAAACTCATGGCTCGCCTGCTGCGACCAGATTCCGTTATTGAGAATTCCGCACGGCGTCGCCCACTTTGGTGGTTTTTCCACCATATGTCCCGGTCGAAGAAGTATCTTCCACTTCGGTGCTCGTCACGTCTCCAAGCTTGGTTTTCAGATCAGACGCCCCCCGCGTTTCGATGCAGAGGCAAGGAACTACAAATGTAAAAGCGCCGCACCGCTCAAAAAAGGTCTGAGCCTGGTCCTCCTCCTTCAATGCATTTCCAGTGCCCGAATGGGTTGCCTAGCCAACAAGGGAAAACACCTGCCCCCCGCTTGTTCCTGCCAACAGGCCGCAAGCCTTACTTCGAAATCCAGCTCGCGTCCTTTGCAAGGACCAGAATTCGTGGTTGGAGGCACCATGCGGCACATACGTCCACAGTCTCTTGTTATCGTAGCCTGTTTTCAAAATGTTACCACTTTTCGAAGTCGGCAACAAGGATATGCGCCGAAAAATGCGGGAGGAACAAAGGCCAGGATGTGGGGAAAGAGCCAGCTCGTGATACCTACCCGGTGGGGACTGGTGGGCAACAAGGCGGAAGAAGGATGGGGCCGCCGGGGTGAGGCACAACTCCAGTCACCATGGGGCCAGCGTGCCTGCCATCGCGTCCGAGGGGAAAAACCACCTTGGGACCATGAAGGCCCAGAAGAAGTTATCTCAAATAGTGAGAGGTAAACATCCGTTGAAAGCTCTGCCCGGCCGCCGTCTCAACGCCACTCGAGTGTTGCCCCAGAGGTGTCCTTATTCCCTCGAATGGAACGTAACTCCACCCAAGATGGAGTCGAACACGGGGCGGATCATTGGGAGTTCTTCCTCCAAAGTGGTGAAAGTCAGAATTCCTACCGATCGACCCGCTCGCGCATATACTTGGCGCTGTGCCACGGGCCGTCCATCGTCGGAGGGGAAACGGATCTCAAGCGCAAAGGCTTCGGCGGCGCCCCTGATTGTTGCGCGCACTCCGGCCGCAAGCTTCACCTCCGGTATGACCTGATGCATCAAGAACACCTGCGAGTCTATATATTGCTGAAGGGTCTTGTCCTGCGGGAGCGGCTCCTCGGTGACCACCGCATTACTCGGAAAGATGTCCTTGCCGGCACGCCGAAGGCCGAGCTGCTCAAGCAGCTCCCACCCCGAAGGAACGCTGCCCAATGACCATCCCCCGATCTGGAAAGCGGGCCCAGCAGCATCTGCTGATGCGCCGCCATCTGTTAGGACGGGGCCCGGCGAAGCAGGCGGGGGTTGCGGCGGCTCGACCTCCTTCGGCCCCGCGATGTGAACGACAAACATGGTCTGACCGGCGCGGATCTGATCACCATCCTTGAGGACCGCTTCCGTCACCCGAATTCCGTTGAGGAAAGTTCCGTTCGCGCTTCCTCGATCGACAACACGGCAGCGGCTCTCACCGCACTCCAGGGCAAAGTGAACGCCGGAGAGAAATGTGTCCCGGGCTATGATAAAGCTCGACCGCGACGTACGCCCTACACTGAGCGCCTCCCCTGGCAAAACAGGCATTTCGCGCCCGGCTTCAGGACCCGTCACGACCTTGAGAATTACGTCCATGCTTTCGTTTATCTCTTCTTCTAACTCTTGGATCAAGGCCAGCGTCGCGACGACAACAAGTCCCACCCGCAAGGTTCGCTGACTCGAAGTAGAGAATAGATGTAAGGCGGGGCCGAACCATTGAGCGCCATGTGAGTCAGCATCGCATTACAACCGGATAAACTTGGTGTCGGTCCTGACCAGCAGTTCGAAAGTAACGCGCGTCATCCCAGAGATCTCGTGGGTCTCAGCCAGGGAAGCTCCCTTCACGACCTGCCAGACATTTGGGTGGCCGAGCGGCTTCAGGATCGTAGCCGGCACCTTCCAGAAATATCCGATTCTCAGTTCACACTCGTTTACCGTCTGTTCTTGATACGTGGCTCCGCTGAATTCGGGGCTGAACTCGCTGCGCTCCTTCACCGGCAACGCGAGGCAGAATTTGACATGCCGTATCTCCCCCGGGTCCACTACTGAAACCGCGGGCAGGAAGGCGTGCGTGGTGTCCATGGTGGGATGTGCCGGTGGCCGAATCCGAAGTATACGTGCGAGCCCCGATCCGGCATAACTAACGTAGCATTGCCCTGTCAAGTCTGGATACTCTCCTCCGCCAACCCCTGCCGCACCATCGTATGCGACTATGGCTTGGTGACTGCGGTTGGCGAGAGCGTAGCTCACTTGAAGAAACCGGTCCGCGACTCGCGCGGTCAATTCCATATTGAGAGTCTCTATTGCCATGGAGTAGCCTTCTCCTGATCCTCTATAACGTCCTAGGAAGGGTCCAACGAGAGCCCCAAGCCAACCCCGCCTAGTGATTGGGTGGCCCGCCGCCCGGGGGAGCCGGGGTAATGGTGTCCGCGGCATTGCCGTCGGCGTCGTAGGTAGTATCATGCCAGGCTCCGTTCTCATCCTGATACACGTCTCGCGTCATGGCGTCGTGGTCAGGGCGAGCGCTGCCGACCCCGCGCGCGTCTTCACTCATCTGACGTTCCGAGATGTCTTCGCCTTCGTAGCCGTGGACGCCGATCGTCCGAGCCTCCTCTTGGTTATCGCCGTTCGGTTGAGTATCCGGAATGTCGCGCCGGTTCTCGCCATTCGCATTATGTAGCGAGTGAATCATTTCATGCCCTAGCGTTTCATAAGGCGCTGATTCGTAGGTGTTGCCGTCTTCTCCACGGTAATACCC
>JBAVYG010000398.1:0-3217 GCA_049698675.1 Terriglobia bacterium | reverse complement strand
CATCCTGATCGACAACTCGACAGCGGCTAATCGCGCGGTGAATATTCCCGAGTTTGTGAATATCCCCCCGGACGGCATGATGAAGATCGACGTGCCCGCGGCCGAGTCGTACCGGCTTTTCGACCTTGCCTCGGACCTGACGGCCAAGGGCCAGCTTGAAGCGGCCATCGGGGTATGGAAGAAGGTTCTGGAACTGGATCCTCGCAACGCCAAGGCCCAGAGCAACCTCGGGGTCGCGCTGTTGTGGCAAGGAAACCTCGCCGAGGGGATGGCGCACTTACAGAAGGCGCAGGAGATCGATCCCAACTTCAGCGAGGCCCAGAGCAATTTCGGAATTGAGTTCTATTATCGCGAGCAGTTCCGCGCCGCCATGCAGAAATCGGATTGCGACGGCGCTACTGCTTACGGCAACAAGATTCTTGCCGTGGCGCCCGACGATGCCGAAGTCAAGAAGGCCTTCGCAGACTGCGCGCTGAAGCAAAACCGCCAGCGGATGCGCGCCGCGTTACAGAAATCCGATTGGCAGGCGGCGCTTTCCTACGCCAACCAGATTCTGGCCCTGAAGCCTGGTGATGACGAGGCCCAGAAGGCCGTGAAGGATTGCACCCTGGCCGTCAGTCGCCAGGCTGTACACTAGGCCCTGCAGAAAGGGGATTGCGAATGAAACAAGTCCCCACGTATTCTCGCAGAGCTCAACTGACAAATGCTTGACACGACCATCACACAGGACACTTGACTCTCGCCCCCAGTCCTGTAACAATCCTTTGGGTTAGTTGTCTTGAGCACCAGCGAACCCGCAGAGACATGACAAGGCATTCTCGCCAACCTATCCCTCGTGATTCAAACCTTTACGGAGCGACCATGATTCACCGCATTTCTATTCTGCTCTCGTTGTGCCTGACGTTATTTCCTTTCTGGACCGGCTCGGCGGTCCCATCTTCTCCACAGGTGAAAGACATGATCAAAAAAGAAGCCTTCGGAAAAACACCCGACGGGAAACCCGTCGATTTGTACACTCTGAAGAACAAGCACGGCATGGAAGTCCGCGCCATGACCTATGGTGGTGCCATCGTTTCAATACGAGTCCCTGATAAGAAAGGCCACTTTGATGATGTGGTTCTTGGATTCGACAAGGCGGACGACTACACCGCCAAGGTTCCCTATTTCGGGGCGATCATCGGCCGTTACGGGAACCGGATCGCCAAGGGCAAGTTCACCCTCGACGGCAAGGAATACACGCTGCCGATAAACGACGGCCCCAACAGCGTGCATGGAGGCGACAAGGGCTTTGACAAAGTCGTGTGGGAAGCCGAACCTTTTGAGAAACCGGATGAGGCGGGGGTGATCTTCAAGCACACGAGCCCGGACGGTGATGAGGGTTACCCCGGAAACCTGAAGATGACGGTCACCTACACGCTGAACGACAAGAACGAATTGATCTTCGAGTATCACGCCACGACAGACAAGGCCACCCCGGTCAACCTCACGAACCACACTTATTTCAACCTGGCAGGAGATGGGCAGCGCGACATCCTCGGCCACGAACTCACGCTGAATGCCGACACCTTCACCCCGGTGAACAAGACGCTCATCCCCACGGGCAAAATCGTCAGCGTGAAAGGGACGCCCCTCGATTTCACCAAGCCTACGGTGATCGGAGCCCGGATCGACCAGAAAGATGAGCAACTGATTTTTGGGCACGGTTACGATCACAACTTCGTGCTGAACCGAAAAGACAAAGGCCTGACACTCGCGGCGCGCGTCTATGAACCTACCACCGGTCGTGTCATGGAGGCCTACACGACGGAGCCGGCGGTGCAGTTCTATTCGGGCAATTTCCTGGACGGCACCCTCACCGGCAAGCAGGGCCATGTCTATAAGCTGCGCTACGGCTTCTGCCTGGAGACTCAGCATTATCCGGATTCGCCCAATGAGCCGAGTTTCCCGTCAACGATTCTGAGACCGGGCCAGACCTACCACTCCACGACGGTTTATAAATTTTCCACCCGCTAAGCTTCGGGAGAAGAAGGTCTCGAATCAAGCACAGCACAGGGCGGTGGCCGGGCTCTCGTCCCGGCCCTCCCTCATCAACACATAGCCCCCGGAACGAGCGAACTTGTCGAGCGCACGGTGCACTTGGTCGCTCAAGCGATCGTTCCCAAAACCCACGTAGCCGAATCAACACACTCCGTCGGGCTTCGGACGATGCTGAAGATGGATCGCCCCTTTGGGGATCATGATCCTCTTGTGGATCGTGAGGCCGAGCGAGCGCGGGGTGAACTCTTCGATGGGCTATCTTGGGCGCCTACCGGAGAGACTTGCCGGCGCCTTCTTGGCGGGCGCTCAAGCGTGTGCCGGCATCTTCGTCGGCATAGGCAGCTACGATCTCCCCAAAGAAGACGCGGTGGAAATCTCCGCTGGAATAGAATTCCTCGCGCACCGCCTGCGCCAGCGCCTCGGGCGCCAGATCATTACGATGCAGCGTCCGACACTCGTAGTGAACGACACACTCCTTGATTATGGGCGAGCGCACCTCTCGGCTTGGAATCGGGGTCAATTGCGCCTCTTGAAACTTGTCGTGATCTCTCCCGGAAACCGACCCGCAATAGCTCAGGGCTGCTGATAGTTCCCTCGGAGGCACATTGACGGTGAAATCACTGACTTGCTCGAGTCGGCCGTAGGTGTGGCGCGAGGGCCTCACGAGCACGATGAAGACAGGGCGAGACCAAATGCAGCCCATCGTTCCCCAACCAATAGTCATGACGTTTGCTTTTCCGTCTGCGCCCACGCTGGCCAGCAACAATCCGTCCTCTCGCATGCGCTGGATCGTCTGGGCAAAGTAATCCGTGAACCGTACCTGTACCTTGGTCATTCTCGTTTCACCTCTATTCAAACAGATTTGAAGTTCTCAGTCTGGGGCGAAAAGTCGAAAGTCAAAAGTCGAAAGTCAAACGCCGAGCAACTGGAAATGGGTGCGACGACCTGCACGGATTCCAGTAACACGTTCGTGACGCCGGACCGCCGAGCTGGTGATCGCTCACCATGACCGGCGACCGACTGACGCAGCCAAGCTGAGCATACCACACCGCGCGGCTGAGATTCTGTACAACCAAACCATTGGTCCGTGGACCGCGATTATTCTGTCGAAGTAGGCCGGATATTGTCCCTCCAACTCGGTTCTGTTAAACCCGCTTGTTTATTCTATATGCACTTGACA
>JBAVYG010000397.1:0-1511 GCA_049698675.1 Terriglobia bacterium | reverse complement strand
GGTCAGAGTCTTCGGGGTCGTGGGAGAGTTCATCGTAAGCCTCCAGGGAAGGATTTGAGACGGACAGGTCTTCCAGATCGGGGCGGCGCGAGAGATTCACCGGCAGGGGGACGCGGCGTCGCAGTTGGCGGTAGCGGCGGGCCAGGATAAAAGCCACGGAGGAAAGGCGCGGGGTGTGCCGGTCCAGGGCCTCGCGCAGGGCGGCGGCCAGTTCTCCAGCGCCATAGTCATCGAGCAGGTGAAGGAGTTGAACGGTGAGCCGGGCGGTCGATTCCCCGCGCTCGCAGGCGGCCTGAAGAAAGGTGCTGCTTTCCGGGACCAGCGCGGCCAGACGGCCGGAGGGGGTCGAGCCCAGAGCCTTGCGTTCTTGTTCGAGCAGGGCTCGGCGGTGAACGGGATCTTCCACGAGTTGATGCCGGTCGTAGGAACGAGGGTGGGAAGCAATTTCCGTCGAGCCATCGAGCAGACGCACGTGGGCGGGCGAGGCGACGAGCGTCAAGGCGCGGCCCAAGGCTGGGGGCGGGACAGAATAGTCATTGAGATCGAAGCGGACGCAGAGGGTCGTATCGGCATAGACGGTACGGGTCAAGTCACAGGAGAAAGGGTGCGCGGGAAGGGGCAGCAAGTGCGGTTTCTCTTCCGCGAAGACCTGGGCGACGGTCCGCGAGTCGTCGCCGGGCCAAGCGCGCTGATGCGCGACCTGGTTGCGCCAGTCGAGGGGTTGGCGATTGAAATCCGCCAGGGTGGTGAAGGGACGGGCGGCGAAGAAGCCGTGCCGAACATACTGGATGGCGCGCTCCACGCGGCCTTTTTCATTACCCCGGGCAGGACCACAGGGTCGAGCGGCAAAGTGGTAGTGAGCAGAGAGTTCCAGGAAGCGGGGGTGAAAGTGAATGGCATCGCCGCGGCGCTCCAGGACCACGCTGCGGAGATTGTCGGTCTCCAGGTTACGGGGTGCTCCGCCCCAATCCTGAAAGGCGTGGACGTGTCCGAGGAGAAAGTTTTCCAGGCTCTGGTCGAGAAAGAACTCGACCCATAAGGCGCGGCTGTAAGACAGGGTGAGGACGAAGCCGGACAAACGCCGGTGGGCACGGCCGAGCGTGACTTCCCCAAAATGGGCCCAGTCCGCCTGGGCTTCTTCAATATGGTACGCGTACCATATCGAACATTATGGTAAGTTCCGCGTCATGGTGAGAAACGGCGGAGACTCGATTTTTGACAGCGAGTCTCCGCCGCGTTCGCCACATAATGCGCCTACAGAGCCTCGAGCCACTCGATGAGCGTTGACGACAGCCGTCGCGGTGCCTGAGTGGCTTGAGGACCGTCGGCCAGGTCGAGGGCCTTGCGCTTCATCTCGAGATTAGCCTGAACGTACACGTCGGTGGATTTCAAGTCCACGTGTCCAAGAAAATCCTTGACCATTACGAGGGGCACCCCAGACTGAAGCAGATGCATACCCTTTGTGTGTCTCCTATGTCTCTAGCGACATAGGAGACATACGACTGCAACCC
>JBAVYG010000396.1:0-5807 GCA_049698675.1 Terriglobia bacterium | reverse complement strand
TTCCCGTTACGACTGATTGACTCCGAGTCATAAAAATCGAGCGTCAAGCACAAGATTGGGAAATAACAGACCGTGGCGACACGGTCCGTTCGTTGTACGCGCTAATCAGAACGTCCAGGATGCGTGTCGCCGCTTGACCATCCCATTTCTCCGGCATGCGACAGCCGTCTTTCCTCCCCAACTGTCGCTGAATCGCGGCCGCGATTTTCTCTTTGGTGGTTCCTGCGATGATATTAGTCCCGCGCTCGAGGGTCACTGGCCTTTCAGTGTTCTCCCTGACCGTGACGCAGGGAATTCCCAGGCATGTTGTTTCTTCCTGGATGCCGCCTGAGTCAGTTATGACGAGCGCCGCATGCTTCATCATACAAAGAAAATCCAAATAGCCGAGGGGTTCGGTCAAGATGATCCCGCCCTGCCTGCTTCGGGAGTCTCGCGCATCCTCTTTTATTCTTGTTTCATTAATCCCCAGGCGGAGCTCCGTCCCGAACTCCATGATGCGCTGCTGGGTCCGGGGATGGGCGGGGAATATGATGGGGCAGTCCTCGGCCAGTTCCTTCAACCCCGAAAGGATATCCAAAAAGGTATCCCGATTGTCGACGTTAGACGGGCGATGCAGAGTAAGGAGCGCATAATGCTTGATCGGGCTGCCTTCGCCATTACCACCTGCCTGGGCTCGTAGCCCCAGTCTCTCCAATATGAAGGAGCTCTCGGCTCTTTCTTTGAAAACCATGAGCGAGTCGATCATCGTGTTTCCGACAAAATGGATCGCGCGGGGGGAGATCCCTTCGTTCCGTAGGTTCTGAATCCCGCTCTCCTCAGTTACGAAAAGCAGGTCGGAGATATGATCGGTGACAACGCGGTTGACCTCTTCCGGCATTGCTCGATCGAAAGAGCGCAAGCCCGACTCCACATGCGCCAGCAAGGGGCGCGTGCCCGCCAAATCGAACGCAATCTTGGCAGTAACCAGGGCACACGCAACAGTGGAATTGACGTCCCCAACCACGACGACTACGTCGGGCCGCTCCCGCAACAAAACTGCCTCAAACCCCTTTAGAATCTCCGCCGTCTGGACCGCGTGAGACGCGGAGCCGACGCCAAGCCGGATGTCTGGAGGGGAGAGGTTCAAATCCGCGAAAAAGGAGTCGGACATCAGCACGTCGTAGTGCTGGCCTGTATGAACCAGGATGTGATCGATCGAAGGGACCGGAGCTTGGTGGGTTAGCTCAGCGCCAGCCTTGGCTACGGCTTGCTTGTACTTCCGAATTGCCGCGATGATGGGAGCGGCCTTCATGAAGTTAGGTCGTGCGCCCACCACCGTCATGATCTTCATCTTTAATTTCCTGTAACCTTGCACTGGGGATATCTATGGAGTTTTGTGCGGATAACAACGAGCTGGCCCCTAGGAAGCCAGGCTCACCATGCCAGCCGCGTCAGGAGCCCCCGAGATGCTCTCCGCCTCAGCGAAGTCCAGTACCTTCTGAGCAATTCGATCCTGCTGCGCCGCGGAGAGACCTGCGAACATGGGCAGCGAGAGGATGTGTGAAGCAGCCTCTTCGGTAACTGGGAAATCACCCTGTTGGTAGCCAAGGTCTTTGTACGCTTTTTGCAGGTGAAGGGGAATGGGATAATGAATTCCTGTCCCGATCCCAGCCTCACCCAGGTGTCTCTGAAGTCGTTCCCGGTTCTGAACCTGGACGACATAAAGGTGGAAAACCGCTTTCGACCAGGAAGGCTCGAAGGGAAGCTTTATTACCTCGGAGACCGCACCTAAGAGCTCCCGATATCGCGACGCACATTCCCGGCGCCTTTCATTCCACGCCGTGAGATGTCTGAGCTTGATTCCCAAGATGCCGGCTTGAATCGAATCCAACCTGCCGTTATATCCTTGCATCTCGTGATAATACTTTTGGGCCTGCCCGTGGTCCCGCAACATGCGAACCTTCTGGGCAAGCTCCGCATCGTTGGTGGTAACGGCTCCGGCTTCCCCACAAGCTCCCAAGTTTTTTCCGGGGTAAAAGCTGAAAGCTGCCGCCCTTCCCATTGACCCCGCTTGCTTACAACGGTTCTCCCGGCGTGAAAAGTACTCCGCCCCATGCGCCTGACAGGCATCTTCAATGACAAGCAGGTTGTACCTCTCAGCCAGTTCAAGAATGGGATCCATGTCTGCCATCTGCCCATAAAGATGCACGGGGACGACGGCTTTCACTCCCCTCCCCGTCTGTTTGTCCACAAGCTTGCCGTCGGTATCGTCTGGAAAGCACTCGTCCGCAAGGTAAGCGGCGAGCCTGTTCACGTCCATGTTGTAGGTGCGTTTGTCGACATCCACGAATCGCGGCAGGGCGCCACATTGAGAAATAGCTTCGGCTGTAGCGATAAAGGTATTCGGCACAGTAATGACGGCATCGTCGGGGCCAACTCCGGCGGCTATCAGTGCAAGCCGCAGGGCGTCCGTGCCGCTACCCACGCCGACACAGTGCTGAGTATCGCAGTACCTGGCGAAAGTTCGTTCGAAATCCTCAACCATGGGACCGCCAATAAAGCCAGCCGTCTCTAAAGCATGCTCGAATACAGCCGTCAACTCGTCTTTTAGCTCCTTATGTTGAGTAACAAGATCAACAAAGGGAATTCTATTAGTTTCCACGACTTGCCTCCTCCGTCATCTGCTGGCCTAGCTTCCGCAACAATCTGGCGGGATTCCCCGCCACAATCGCGTTTGCGGGAACATCTCTTGTAACCACACTCCCTGCCCCCACGATGGCATTTTCGCCCACCGTCACTTTTGAAAGGATTGTGCTCCCCGAACCAATCGAAGCGCCTTTCTTGACCAGGGTGGGCTCCACTTTCCAGTTTTTCTCGGTCTGCAGCGTTCCTCCGGGAGTGGTAGCCCGCGGATAGGAGTCGTTGATAAATGTCACATTATGTCCTATGAATACGTGATCTTCTATTGTTACGCCCTCACAGATGAATGTGTGGCTGGAGATCTTGCATCTTTGCCCAATCTTGGCGTTCTTCTGCACTTCGACAAAGGAGCCAACCTTCGTCTCGTCGCCAATTTCACATCCGTACAAGTTAATAAACTTGGAAAGCTTGACTTCCCTCCCCAACTTGACATCGGGGGCAACGCAACGGAATTCGCTCATATCTGGACGATCCTTCCCCTTTCCCTTATCGATTGGTTCGCAGCTTCCAACATTTTCACGACCCTAAGTCCCGCCTCGCCGTCGTTGAACGGCCGCGTGTTATTCTTGACACAATCAACAAAGTACTCACACTCCGCCCTCAGCGCCTCGGTCTGCTCTACCTTCGGCGCCCACATGTCACCGGAGCGGTAACTGACCAGTAGGTCATAGATACCCTCACGGTTGGTGATCTGAGCGCCCTTGTCGTATACCTTCACTTTCTCGTCCGCCTCCAGGTCGTTCCACACGACCATCTTTTTCTCTCCCCCAATCAAGGTGGTCCGGACCTTGACGGGCGACAGCCAATTGACGTTGATATGAGCGATGATATTGTGCTCGAAATATATTGTGATAAAAGCAACGTCCTCTTGGGAATTTACGTGTGTTTCGCCCGTCGCGACGATAGCTTCGGGCTTGTCCTTGATCAGATGATTCATGATGGAGAGGTCGTGGGGCGCCAGATCCCAAACCACATTGACATCATGTTGGAAAAGGCCCAAGTTCACTCGGGTCGAATCATAGTAATAAAGCTTCCCCAGCTCATTGCCATCGATCAGCTGGCGGATTTTCTTGACTGCTCCAGTGAAGAGGAACGTGTGGTCCACCATAATCCGGAGATTCTTCTTTTCCGCGAGTTCTATCAATTGCCGCGCTTGTTCGGATGTGGTGGTGAACGGCTTCTCCACAAAAACGTGCTTGCCATTCTCCAGAGCAGCTTTCGCCAGTTCGAAGTGTGTCCAGACTGGAGTCACCACAGCCACTGCATCAACATGCGGGGATGTCAAGACACGGCAAAGGTCCGTCGTGACTTCGACGTCAGCATAGGCCTGCTTGGCCCGCTTCAACACCTCTGTGTCCTTATCACAAACGGCCAGGACGCAGACCCCGTTGAGGCTGTGGAAATTCCTTACGATTTGGGGTCCCCAGTAGCCGTATCCGATAACACCTATTCCAATCATATTTCACCTCGGGCAGGAGAAGCCGCAAAGAGAAACTCTTGCCTCCACAAGAGTAGGGGAGGTTGCCTTTTCGAACCGGGGAAAAGACAACTTCACTCTAAGCCTCGGGTCTTCTCGTCGAGCATTCGTTCCGCTGGCGGCGGAAAACACGTTAGGTAATGGCTCGTTGGAACGGATTTGCCGGGAGGCAGCGAATGGTCAATACGCTCCTCCACCAAAGAAAACGGCCCGGGGCGTCTTCAGGAGAATCTTGAAGTCCAGCCCGAGCGACCAGGTTCTAGCGTATTCCAGATCCAGGCGAACCATATCCTCGAACTTCGTCCTGCTTCGTCCTTTAACCTGCCATAGCCCTGTGATTCCAGGCTTCACTTCGAGGAAGCGACGCCGGTGCCAAATGTCGTAAGCCTCAACCTCATAAGGGATAGGGGGCCGCGGTCCCACCAGGGACATCTCGCCCTTCAGCACATTGAAAAGTTGAGGAAGCTCGTCCAGGCTGGTCTTCCGGAGAAATTTTCCGAGAGGTGTAATCCGGGGATCATCCTTTATCTTGTAAACCCCTCCGTTCGCCTCCCCCTGCTCATCATCGTCCTCCCCGGAAATAAGCCGCGCGACGTAATCCTGATGAATCTGCGGATCGTTGCCGAAATACATCGATCTGAATTTCAGGAACGTGAACCTGACGCCGTATTGCCCTACACGCGTTTGTTTGAAGAGTGTGGGCCCCTTCGACGTCAGCTTGATCGCTATGGCGACAGGGAGCAACACCGGCGAAAGCAGAATCAGGGCGCCAAGGCTCCCGGCTATATCGATTGCCCTCTTGATAAGCCGGGCGGCCTTTTTCGTTTCACCCTCTTGAAGGAAATCGGGGTACAGACTGAAATCCGTCGAACCACCCCCCTGGGTTCCCAGATCGTCCGGAAACACGTGGAAGGAGATATGGATCTCATTCATTGGGCCCGTTCCGAGGTTGACGCGGAGAGCGGAGTTTACCTTGCAGAATACTGTGTCGAGCGCGGAGCGCATGTCGGCTGAGCCAAACTCGGTTAGGATGACGCCAACCACGGAATCTTCCCTGTACCAACCCCGAATGTCTGTCTCCCTGATAGACAAAGAGAGCGCGGCAGTCATTTGCTCAAGGGCCACCTCCCTGCGATCAGCTCGAAGGAGCTCCTCGGCATCCACCAGCATGAGTACGAATCGCTTCCGCGAGCGCTCGGACCTCTTCCTTTCGAGGGACAACAATTTCGTGAACAACTCTTCAGAGATTAGGCCCAGGTTCCCGCTCCGTGAAGCTTCAGCCTCACCATTGAAGGCGTTCGGCCGTTTTTTTGCCTGAGTACCTCTTGGATTTGGCCTGATGGCGAAATATTCGAGAAGCATCGTCGCTGTCCTTTGCAATCAGATTTACCGGCCCAGGCCCTTGCTCAAAGGGAAAACCCCACAGCAAGGAATCCGTGAGCGGAAGATGTGCGTCTTAGCTGAAAATTAGATCACCGCAGCAGGGAAATACAGCAGACCCAAAAGTCCTTGGTCACGCGAACAACTCGAGACGTTTAGCACAGTTTCTAACCATGTTGCTCAGCTTCAAGCTCGGTTGCATGGCTACCGCCCAAGGGGAATTGCTTTAAGTCGGTAGTCGATGCCGATCGTCACTAGGTTTTGATCGAAA
>JBAVYG010000395.1:0-3774 GCA_049698675.1 Terriglobia bacterium | reverse complement strand
GTCCAGGGTCCGAACACATGAACTTGTAATCTCTTGCGATCACGACACCAGGCGCGCGGGAGATGAATTCGCGGACTTCATTCACGTTCACGGTTCCGGCGATATTGAGCCCGCAATGACAAATATAAACTCCAATGCGTGGGTGCCCATTCTGGTCCATCTGTCTCCTCCTTCTATGCGGCAAGTACTGAGATCGGGGCTCTCCAGGGGATGAGATTCCTGTGTAATCCAAGCTCTTTCTCGGAGCAGCCCAATGCGACCCCCAGCAGTTGAGTGAAGTACATCACGGGGACGTGATACGACGTTCCGAACATCTTGTTTACGCGCTTCTGGTACGCCTCCAGGTTGACCTGACACAGGGGGCAGGTGGTGACGAGACACTGGGCCCCGTTCTCCGCAGCGCATTCCACCAGATCCTTCACCAGTTGCAGACACACGTCCGGGAAGGTGGTCATCAGCATTCCGCCGCAGCAGCGCGTCTTCAAAGGGAAGTACGCGGCTCGGGCGCCCAGCCGCTGGAAGAGCGTGTCCATGGTCAAGGGGAACTCGGCATCGTCAAAGCCGCGCTCGGGACGCACGATTTGACACCCGTAATAGGGGGCGAAAGCGATGCCCTCCAGGCTTCGCTTGGCAGCCGAAGCAATCGCCTCAACGCCCACATCGTTGACCAGAACGTCGAGGGGATGGCGCACCTTGACACCCAGACTGTATTTCAGGCCGACCTGCCCCAGCAGTTGATCAACCTTGGCCCTCAACTCCGGACTCTCCCGCAGGAAGCGATTGGTCTTGAGCAGCACGGTGTAGCAAGCGCTGCAAGGCGCGATAAGGTCCCGGAACCCGGTCTGCTCCGCCAGCGCCAGGTTTCTTGCGCTGATCGCCAGCGACAGGGCCTCATTCACGCTCATGTACATGGTTGCGCCGCAGCAGTTCCAGTCCTCCAGTTGGCGGAGCCCGATGCCCAAGGCGCGAAATACCGCCGTTAGACTCTCATCGTAAGGTTTCCCTGAAGACTCAAGGCTACAGCCGGGGTAGTAAAGATACTCCATGGGTGCCTCTCAACTCGTTCTTTCGGGCTGGTCTTTATCCCACTGCCCGATATCCGACCATTCCTTCAGTGTATGGGACGGCTTCCTTTTCGCGGGGCAATTCGAAGTCCTTGGAGGCCCGCAAAATCGTGCGGATCGCCCCTACCCCTTTGATCTTTTTTGGGAACAGCGAAATTCTTCCTCTTCGCAGCATCGCTATCCCAAGAGGCAGCATCCGCAAAAGTCCCAGGGGATTTCGCCTCAGGTAATAGAGCAGGAGCAAGAGCATCTCTTGATTGCGACCGTACCGGTTGACGACGCGAACGAAATTCTTCGACAACAGGTAGACCGGAAAACGCTCCGGATAAAGGCCGGCATCGATCGCGGTGCGCTTTAAGGCATAGAGCAGATCGGTGATTTTGATGGATTGCGGACAGCGCGTCGTGCACATGTAACAGGAAGCGCAAATCCAGAGAGTCCGGCTTCGAAGAATCTCCTCGATTTGCCCGGCCCGGAATAACGCGATGACCTTCCTGGGGGATATGTCCATCGCGTAACTTACCGGGCAACTCCCGGTGCAGGTTCCGCATTGCAGGCACTGGGAAATCCGGTCGGCCCCTGGCACGACCTGGGCTTCCTCCAGGAACCTCCGCCGCAGTTCCCGCTCCGGTGCGGGCAGACTCCCTGGAACTGGCGCGTGATATTTGGTCGGACTTGCGTCCACTCTCGCACTCGCCATCGTCCCTCCTCTTTTATGTCGCCGTTTCAGGCGCCGGCGGTTGGACGTGAGTCTCCGTCCCGCCAGCCCCTTCGACAGCGGACTCCGCAGCCTTGCGCACCTTGTGTTTCTGATAGAAGCAGGTGCGCCGAACGGACTCTCGCAACAGGCACTTTTCGCGGAAATATATGCCGCACTGGAAGCATAGCTCTTGCGGATTGGCAGTATGGTCCACAATGTTGGCGGAAAGGCGGTCCAGTGTCGCCGCCATTCCACACAGTTGCTCCGGCACACACGCGCCGAAGATCTCCGTAAGCTTCTGGTCTCTGGCAGCCTCGTAAGCGCTCAACAGACGGCGGCCCTCCCCGGTGAGCGAGAGCTCGCTGGCGCGCCGGTCAGCGTGTCCCTCCGCACGACGAAGAAGCCGGCGGCGCACCAGTTTGTCCGCGGCCTTGCTAGCGGCGGTGTTACTCACGCCCAGGAACGCGGCTACGTCGCCAATGGTGTTGGAGTCGGTAAAGGCTACCAGTTTGAGGAGTTTTAGGCCGGAGAAGGTGAGCCGTCCCCGTGCTGTTTCGAGGAGGAGCTGTTCCTCCAGGACGTCTCGAACGGCCGAGGAAAAGACCTGCACACTCCCCAGCAATTCGCTGATCATTTCGGGCGTGTTGCTATCTGGCACGGCCTGCCCCCAGACCTCTGACGGCGCCCAGCGAGAACTACTCAACCAAGTTTAATATAAACCTACTTCATTGTTTGGCCACGCAAACTATAGATCAGAGGTTAATTCCAGCAAGGTGCCAGCCAAAGCCGGGTTTTTCCACCTACTACTCTCCTAAGCAGTTGCCTTATTTCATTTCCGAATGTATGCAGTGTCCCCCAGCCAATCGAACCATCCATCGAGCACGATGAGGCCGTAAAAGGGATACTTTGGCGTCCACCTGAGTTTTCTCTGTGGTGTTTTGCAACAAAGCGCCCTGATTCACAGTTGCCACCGAGATGACACTCTGACCGCAAGTGCGGCTAGGGGCTTATGAGCGACAGATTTTGCCACACGTAGAATCAACAACTTAGCAAATTGTCTGCGCCTGTAATCTGTTGATTCTGCGTGGAACAAACCTTACTCCCGACAGACTTCCTGTGACCATGGATGAGGAGGTCGCGCGTTTGTGCTGGGTGAAAACACCCCCGATGCGCGCCGCTGCTGGGGATTCTTGCCACCCGTGCTGCGCAAAAACTCCGTGATTCTGCCCTGCTGAAGAAGCAAGAGTGTGGTTCGGAAGGTGGACTTGTTGGCTCTTCTTATTTGCGGTTCTTATACGAATCGCGTTCTGAAAGTTGCCGTGAGATTTCCTTCACTTTCCTGGCGAGGCTCGGCAGGTTGGCAAGCTGGGCATACATCTTCTTGAACTCATCCAAGGGGCGGGCGGGGGTTCCCCAGACCTTAGTTCCCTTGCGAATAACCCTGAAGATTCCCGCTTGCCCACCGATCATCGCCCGCTCTTCGATTCGAACGTGGTCCGCAACACCAACCTGGCCACCCATGACCACGTAGTCCCCAATTTCTGCGCTGCCTGAAATGCCCGTCTGAGCAGCGATCACGCAGTGGCGCCCCACCCTCACGTTGTGCGCAATTTGAACCAGGTTGTCAATTTTGCTCCCTTGACCAATCACCGTGACCCCTAGCGAGCCACGGTCCACCGTACTGTTGCTGCCTATTTCGACGTCGTCTTCAATGACCACCCCGCCTTGTTGGGGGAATTTCTCATAATGGCCCTCGGCGAAAACGTAACCGAACCCGTCGGATCCAATCACCACGCCGGAGTGAAGGATGACCCGGTTGCCAATCTTTGCCCCCGGATAAACGCTCACCCGGGGATGCAAGACACAATGCGAACCTATCTGAGTCCCCTCGCCCAGGCACACTCCCGCTCCTAGATACGTCCCCGGCCCCACATCTACACCTGACTCAATCACCACGTAGGGACGAATGGTCACGTCCTCAGCCAAGCGGGCGTCCGGAGCAATAACAGC
>JBAVYG010000394.1:0-11305 GCA_049698675.1 Terriglobia bacterium | reverse complement strand
ATCCACCTTTATATTTCGCTTGGCACCGTCGGTGTTTCCACCGCCATCCTGATCTTCGTAGGACTCCTCAGCGGCTTGGCGCCGGCCATCCGCGCCTCCCACCTCAATCCCGTCGAAGCCCTCCGTTACGAATGAGCGCTTTCACGAATCGAGGCGCAGCGCAGCATTGCCGCAACCAAAAGTCCTGCTAAAACTCAGCCCCAATTCGCACCAACGAGTTCCATGACCCTAGCCCAAATCCCTCATTCAGTCCAAGCTGCCGAACAGGCTGCGGGAAAACCCCTCCAAGCTGTCATTCCGAGCCCGTTCGCTGTCATTCTGAGCGAAGCGAAGAATCTCCGCAGTTGGCTCAGGGTAAACACCGCGAAGGATCTCCGCATCTCGCTCAGGGTAAACTCCGCGAGGAATCTCGCTCTGAGTATTTTCAACGCAGTGCGAGATTCCTCGTCGTCCGCCAATAACAATGGCGGACTCCTCGGAATGACAGGCCAAACGGGTTTTTCCGCAGCCCGTGAAGCCCCGTTCGAGGAAGTTGGACCGCGCGTCCTGCGACACGGGCGGTCTACTTCTTCGCGAGTTCGTTCTTCACCACCTGCCCGCCCTTCATCACGAACTGCACATGCTCGAGGACGGTGACGTCTGTGGTCGGGTCGCCCTGGACGGCGATCAGGTCGGCGAACTTACCCGGCTCCAAGCTGCCAACACGATCCGCCCAGCCGATCAGGTCCGCGGCGTTCACCGTGGCGGACTGAATGGCCTGCATGGGGCTCAAGCCATATCTCACCATGTAGGCGAACTGCTTGGCGTTCCATCCGTGCGGATAGACGCCGGCATCGGTGCCGAAGGCGATCTTGACGCCGGCCTGAGCGGCTTTGCGAAAACCTTCGCGCTGCTGTTGCCCGACCATTCGTTCCTTTTCAAGCATTTCATCCGTGAAGCCATATTGTTTTCCCATGTTGAGGATGAAGTCGTCGTTGTAAATATCCGCGACCAGGTACGTTCCATGCTGCTTCATGGCGGCGATTCCGGCGTCGTCGATCAAGCTGCCGTGCTCGATGGAATCCACGCCGGCGTTCGTGGCGTCGATGATGGCTTGTGTCCCGTGGGCGTGCGCGGCCACCTTACGGCCCAGGCGATGGGCTTCGGAAATCAGCGCGGCCATCTCCGCCGGGCTATACTGTTCGGCCCCAGGAAGATCGCCCTTCGAGAACACTCCGCCGCTGGCACAGAACTTGACGACGTCCGCGCCGTACTTCACGGTTTCGCGGACCTTCGCCATGACGGCGGGAATGCCGTCGGCGACACCCTCGGCGTGATAGTTGAACTCGGGCGCCAGGTGATTTTCGTCGCAGTGACCGCCCGTGATGCCGAGCGGCGGCCCGGACACCAACATGCGCGGGCCGGGAACTTCGCTGGCATTGATGGCGTCACGAAGCGCCACATCGGAGTAACCGGACGCACCCACGTTGCGAACCGTGGTGAAGCCTGCTTCCAGCGTGACGCGGGCGTTCTTCGCACCCGTCAAGGCTTCCCTGGGAACAGAAATGCCCAGGGAGCGAAATCCCGCATTGCTCGGATCGAAAGTCAGGTGGGTGTGGCAATCGATGAGGCCGGGCAGCAGGGTCGCGGGGCCGAGATCAATGACCGTGGCGCCGGGGGGAATCGCCACTTCGGAGGAGGGCCCCACTTTCTCGATGCGGTCGGCGGAAATGAGCACAGTTTGGAGGTCGAGGACCCGGCCAGTACGGGCATCAACGACATGCGCGGCTTTCAGAACGATGACGGTAGGGCTGGATTTGGGTTCTTGCGATAGGGCAACGGCGGCAAGCAGGCAGGGTAAGAGCATAAGACGTAGGATTCGAATCATGGTTGCTCCCGGGATCGGATTTGGTCCAGCGTTTGAGTGTCAAGAAAGAGTGCATTATGGCACAAACCCGCCTCGTGGCCAAGATTTCGGAAAGCCGGTCGGCCCGCCGGGCGTCTGTGACAACATAGTTGGTCGAGTTCAAAAAACAGCCGCCAACATGGAGATGACGCTCATCCTTGGTTGATTTCTGCTGAGGTAAATGTTATGGGGTGATAAGGGAGATATGCATCATGACGAGGAAGCCCTTTAGTTTACCGTGCGGGTAAGCGGAAACGAGCACATCATGCAGTTGCGCGTGGTGCTTTTCTGTGCCTTGCTGATCACGCTTTGCAGCCTGAGTGTTGCCCAGGAACCCAGAGTCATCAACATCCCTGTCCGGCATACTTCGGCTAGCTCAGGTAGGCAGATGTTTGAAGCTTATTGCGCCGCCTGTCACGGAAAAGAAGGAAAGGGTGATGGACCCGTTGCGGCCGCGCTTAAGGCGCCGCCGACAGATCTCACTGTTCTTGCCCGGCAGAACAACGGAAAGTTTCCCTCGATGCAGGTTGCCAAGACCATCACCGGCGAAGCTGGTATTTCGGCCCACGGCTCCAAGGAAATGCCGGTCTGGGGTCCCGTGTTCATGTCCATGAGCCACCAGCACGAGTCCCAAGTGCATCTACGGGTGGCTAATCTCACGGAGTACATCAAATCCTTGCAGCAGAAGTGAAGACCTGAGGCCAAACGAGGCATCGCCGCAGTTTCCTTACACCGCCGGGCAGTGGATTCTTCGTGCGACCTGCCGAGATCCTTCGTCCGCCAAAGAACGGCGGACTCAAGATGACAGCTTCTTGGGGGGGCCGACGCGCCCGCCGCCAAAGAACGGCGGACTCAGGATGACAGCTTTCTTGGGGGGCCGACGCCCCCGCGCGGCACGGCCACAACTCCAACTTCTGACTGCGGGTTTACGCAAGTTGCGTTTTGGCCCAGAAATCAGTCGAGGTCAGAACGGGAACAACTTCAAAGTCGATCAGGTCATCCCAGCGGCTAACCCAGGCGTCCAGTAGTTCGGGATGCGGTGTTTCCATGAGCTGAAAACAACGCGTGCCTGTCGAATTCACCCAGCTCGCGTGGTAGACAACGCCTTCAGGCAACATTCGACCGCTGCTTGTGAACCTTTCGCCCACCAGGCGAGGATGGTCATGTTTGAAGCGTTCAATAACCATGAACAGCATGTGGGGAAGTCTATCTCACTTGGGCCAAACTTCAAACTGCCTTGCTGCCCGGACGAGGGTTATCGCCCTGCACCCACACCTTTCCAGCGGCAGCTTGACCCAGGTGGACCTGCTTCACGCCAAGGTTCAAGGTCATGGTATGGTCATAATTGCGGCTTACCACTTGGAGCTGCGAGCCGGGGCGAAGTCCGAGCCCATCAAAATACTCGAGCAGTGACCGATCTCTTTCATACATGCCGACCACCTGCACTCGCGTTCCGGCAGGCACTTCCGCCAGCAGGATCAGACCCGACTTGCGACGTTCCGCGGCGCCCGTGTTAATCCCGTCCCCACGTGGGCAGGGACCTTGCTCGCCCAACTTTTGAATTAACTTCCTCTCGAAGTCATCCGAAACCGCATGCTCCAGCCGTTCCGCTTCGTCATGGACCTTGTACCATTCCATCCCCAGCATCTCAGTCAGCATGCGCTCGATCAAATAGTGACGTTTGCGAAGCCGATCTGAGATTTGGCGGCCGGCGGGGGTAAGCGAGATCCGCCCGCTGCCTCCAACCCTGATCAGTTTATCCCGTTGCAGACGCCTCAAGGCCAGGGCCACGGCGGGCGGGGTTATTTTCAACCAGCGCGCAATCGTTGCGGCGATCACCGGCTCTTCTTCAGACTCCGCTTCGGCAATAGCTTTCAGGTAATCTTCTTTGGAGATGGTTAGTTTCATTCTCCACCTCTTAAATTTTGTTCTCTCCAGCCTTCCAGCATTTCCCATCATGGCAAGAATCGGAGGAAATGGCAACAGGGGCTTATTCCTGGACCTAAGCCGACAACAGAAATTCTTGTTGACAAGGAATGGAAAATCTGTATTAGCTACAGATTACTATTTTTAGCAAGCTATGGTGAAGATGCAGTGGAAGAGCTTTCGGGCCCTCGAACAGGATGCTGAAAAACCGGCCTCGCCAGTCGTTCCGAGGAGTCCGGCATTCTTATTGGCGGACGACGAGGAATCTCGCAAGGCCCTTGTTTCGAGAGAGAGATTCCTCCCCTTCGCTCGGAATGACAACGTTCACAAAGGTCTTTCGGCATCCTGCTGAAGCCCCACCGGGCAGATCGGCAAGGGAGGTCATGATGAGGTTTGTCCGTCCACCTGGCAAGAAGTACGGAGGGCATTGGGGATTGGCCCCATGGGGCAACAAGCCGCCATGGTTTGTCGCCCTCGTACTCCTGGCGGTGGTTTTTTCAGGGGCTCGCGGGATCGTGCGGGCGCAAGGCGAGACCACCGGCGCCTTGGCCGGGCAGGTTTCTCGGCCCGCTGGCGAACGGCTGGCGGGTGTCAGGCACGGTTTTCTGGCACAGCGGCGTGCCGTTCAGCGTCCTAAGCGCCCCTTATTCAGCGAACGGCGAGGGTATCATTCAGGGGGGCGGTCCGCAGTTTGCGAGCGTCCGGCCGGGCGTGCCTCTCTACCAGCACTCTCCGGTTCCCGGCGTTACCCAGCCCGGAACCCTCCAGTGGCTGAACCCGGATGCCTTTGTGTCGTCTGTTGATCCCAGCACCGGCGCCTGCAACGGCGGAGATGCGCCGGAGAATTGCCAGTTCGGCAACCTTGGACGCAACACGCTGCATGGACCGGGCTTCACCTGGAGCGATCTTTATTTAACCAAGAAGTTTTCCATTCATGAGCGGGTTGCGCTCCGCCTCGAAGGCCAATTCTTCAATTTCCTCAATCACCCGAACTTTGCTTTGCCAACTGCCGTGGCCGGAATTCCTGGACAGCCCGGCACACAGACCGGCTTCGGCGCCCTGGTGGCCACAACCTCTCCACCCACAGGGTTGCTGGGTGTAGGTTTGGGTGGCGATAACTCGCCTCGGATGGTCGCACTTCAGGTCCGATTGGAGTTCTGAACAGAGATGGCGTGGACATTCCTGGCTTACCAGACAAACGGGATCAGCCTGTACTGGACCGTCTGCGTATAGGCGTCGTAGCCTTTCAGTTCTCGCCTCAGGAAACGTTCTTCGAAAAGGATCCGCAGAGCGACTGTCGCGATCGGAACGCTTGCCAGCAAAGCAGCGGGATACGATTCCAGCCACAGGGGGATGCCAACCATCAGGAGGACATCGCCCGCATACATGGGATGTCGCACGATGCTGTAGACTCCGGTATCGATTACCGTCTGTTGTCGCTCTTCTTGATGCTTCACCACTGGCGCCGCGAAGGCGTTCTCCCTAAGGCCCAGGTAGGCGATCCACCAACCCGCGATCAGCAGTGCAAGCCCCAAAGACGAAACGAGCGTTCCGGGCTTGCCCATCAGGTGAAATCGGAACACATCCAGGGGAATGGAGACAATCAAACCATAAAACGTGGCGAGAAACAGGACCAAGACGATCTTGTCGGCAAGTGGCTGTCCCTTCTGTATGGGTGACTTAAGTCGTTCTTTCAGTAAGCCTTCGTGGGCTCGCGACAGGCTAACCACGGCCCCCACCGTGCCGATGAAGAACACACCGAGGAACAACCAGGCACGCCACCAATGCAAGGTAGCTGCTGGTAAAAACAGCAGAACGGCGAAAATGGCCACATTGAAGATAAGGCTGGCGATCAACTTAAGGATGAACATGTGTGCTTTACAGTCGCCGCGGGAAGGACTTCACCGTACAGCCCAATCCTTGATTGGGCGGCAAGCTATGCACGACCTTCGGCGCGCCGAGCGATACCAAGCAACTGCTTCCGCTGCATCCGGAGGAAAAAAGCGCAGCGGCTGGCTAATGGGCAGCACTGGGCGGCGGCGATGGTTTCAAAGTGTAGTTCCAGGCCGAACCCCCCACCCCCGCTCCGATGTGAACGATGGAAACCCAGCGCTCGAGCTTGTGGTGACCGCTGCGGTGAAAGAGATAAGAGACTCCAATCGAGGCTGCCACGCCTGCCACCTCGATACCTGCGAAAAGCGGCTTGTTATCCACGATGTTGTTTGTGAGAAGCCATTCGTTAACTCCGCGGTCGCGAAAGTGCCGCGTTGATATGTAGTCGAGAGCACGCCCGGCTCCGACCCCCGCAAAAAGCAAGATGTTGTCCTTATCCCAGAATGGATGGTTTCCCTTCACTGCCTGGGAAGAAACAGACGACTGCCGGGTGCCCCTGCCAAGCTTGGCGGCTGCGGCATCCTCTTGGGCTTTCGCGAGGGAGGGCAGTAAGAAAATGCCGATCAGAACGGCAAGAATTATCCGTTGCGCGGATTTCTTCCAGGAATGTAGGGGAGAAACCATTTTCGGATTTTCCCTTTCCACTCTCAATGTTCGTTCTCTGCGGCCGCCCTGCACTCCGTGGTAAAACTCTTGGTCGGATACCTACAAATACTTCAACAACTCATCCAGCGTCTTCTGCACACCTACGTAAGGGTCACCGGGCCCTTCATATTCAATCGAATATATCCCCTTGAACCCAGCCAGCTTGGAGATCTCGATACACTTGGGAAAGTCGAACTTGGTCTCGTTCCCGGCAGAGTCAAAATCCAACCCCTTGGCGTGGCAGACGACGTGCGCGTAAGGAAAGAGGAGTGCTAGCCCTCTCTCGCGAGTGTTCTCGTCCGGAAAGTTGCCGAAATCGGGGAGCGCCCCCACCACTTCCGTGCCTGCCTGTTTGAAAAGTCTTACCAACTCCTCCGGATGTTCCGAGCCCACGCCGCCGTGGTTCTCAATGATCACATGCACGCCCTTGGGCCTGCCATAAGCGGCCAGGCGCTTGTAGGACTCGAGGGTCGGCGACAGGTCTTCGGGATTCATCTTGCCGGGATCGCACCGAACGGACTTGGAGCCGACCGCAAGCGCGACATCGATCCATGTTTTTGCGCCATCCACCGCGGCATCGCGCACTTCCTTGTCCGGATCGGAAAGTCCGCCGCCCGTCCATAGCTCTTTAATGTCGACCGGCATGTTCACGAGGAGCGAGTGGGCTCTCACCAAGCGGCTCTTGAGTTCCTGGAGGTAAGCCTTTTCAGTGGAAGCGAAGTGCGGGGCGCAAAACTCCAGGTTGTGAACCTTGTAGCGGTCCGCAATCATCTCCGGGAAGTCGAGCAAGGCGAGCATATTCCCCGGCAGGGCGAAATCCTTCTCGCGCGTGGCTTGAAAATAGTTATGAAGACTCCAGGTGGAAATGGAAACGCGATTCCGTTTGTCTGACCTGTCGACACTGGCAGGGTGGTGTTTCGTCTTTCCCCAGAGCTCGCTGCCCAGAGCCAATGCACCGGTGCCTCCGGCAATACGGGTGAAAAAATCTCGACGAATCATTCTTCCTCCTCTCGAGAGATCAAGCCAGCAAGTTGCTGAAAAAAGCCATTCCCGCGTCGTCCTGAGCGTTCATAGCCGAAAATGGCTCTCCGCGATGTCAGAAAACGGGCGCAAGACGCAAATCGCCATCTTATTGAACACAAAGGAGTTCCTCTCCGATGTTCGGGAGAGGAGTCGCCAGGCGACCTAAGATCAGTGACCCGCCGTGGCGGGACGACCTCGCTCACAATGACATGCTAACACCCTTTTTCAGCGTCCTGCTAAACTATTAGAGAGTACCGGCAGAGTTTTATAACTCAAACATCTCACTTCTCACCCGTCACAGGTACCGACACGGATATGATCCAAGCACAGGAGTTTGGGGCTTAAAAAAACCCTAATTATTTCATTGACATGGGCAGAGAGCTGTCTTAGAGTTTTCTTAGATTTCAAACGAGTGCCTGGTCGTTAGGTAGGGGCGACCGGTCGCGACTTTGATGTATGCCTCTGCGCCCATCGAGTTGGCGCCAGCCGTGGGTTTGCCTTACCGAACTCGCAGAGGGACTGGCGAAGAGAGCTGTAGTGTGCTCTCCATTGGAGAATGGCTACGATGGGTTCCCTTCCTTTCCACCTCTTCCAAGGCCCGGCGCTCCTGTGGCTGGTAATTATCATCTTGCTCGTTCTGTTTCTCGAGCACTTCCATCGGCAGCGAATTGAGCGCGAGAAGAACGCTGATTTGCAGTGGTTTTCGGAGCTCGATCTTTTTGGCAGACGTCTGGACAAGAGTCCTGATCCGAAGCAGATGGCCGAGTTGACCATGCAGCGGACCACGGAAATGTTGGGGAGCGCGGACTCCTACATTTTAGTTCAAACCACAGGGTCGGACGCGATTAGCCATGTGTGCGCGCAAGGACTCAGCGGGCGAACTGTCGAGCGGCTGTCCAACGAGCCCTTGCGTTCTTACCTGGCCTCGTGCGGAGAAAGGTGGGGGAATTTACTGGTTTTCCCCGACCTATCCCTTCCATCGGTGGGAGTCGCGTGGCAGCGCGACGCGCTTTTCCAAGAACTTCGAGAGGTTTGCGCATGGGAGGGGCTGCGGACTCAGTTGCTGGTTGGATTGCAGGTCCGCGAGAGCTCATATGGTGTGCTGCTGGTGGGAAGCCGCAAGCCGAGAATCTTCCACCCGAACGAACTGCGCTTGCTCCTGGCTATTGGCAGCCAACTTGCCCGGGCAATGGAGAATTGGTCGTTGCACAGGGCGGCAGAACGACACAACCAGGAACTCAGGCTGCTGCACCGTGTGAGTGGATTGTTGCGCGCCACCTTTGATCTCGAATCACAGGTGGAGATCCTCCGCCGGGAGCTGAAAGGGGTGCTCGGTACAGCCAACTTTTCCCTGTCTTTGCAGGACTCGCCGGAAGGGCCCCTCAAGACCGTCGTGCCCTTCGAGACCGCCGATGCCCAGGACACGCCTGAGGCAGCGGAGGTTGATGGACTGGCGGAGTTCGTCTGCCAGGGACGCAGCCCGCTGCTGCTGAACCAGGAGCTTCCGGCTAACGCACGCCGCCTGGGGATCAAATCTGTGGATGGCCGGCTGCGCACCTGGTGCGGAGTGCCCATTCATTTCTCGGATGGCGCCTTGGGTGTGCTGGCCGCCGGGGACTTCGAGCGCGAAAACACCATTAATCAAGAACAGTTTGAGCTGATACAAGTTCTTGCCGACGAAGCCGCGAGCGCGATCGAGAGCGCCCGGCTATTCCAAAAGGAGCGACGACGCTCAAGCCATTTGGCGCTCCTGAATGAATTGGCACAGAAAGCAGCTTCGGTCCTCAATCCGAATGAGCTTCTTGAGAGTATTTGTGGGGAGGTCCGCAGCGCCTTCGATCGCGACTTGGCGCGGATTGAAGTGGTTGACCTTCAAAATAACGAGCTGGTCGTGGAGGCTCAGGCGGGTTACGGAGCGGAACTTCTGGGCCGCCGAGCCCGATGCGGTCAAGGGCTTTCCGGCGCGGCCGCCATGAGCCGTGAGCCCGTCCTGGCAAATTCAGTGCTGCACGACCTTCGATACGTTGCGTTACACCCGGGCGTTCGGTCTGCCCTCAGCCTTCCCTTGAAGTATCGCGATGATCTGCTGGGTGTCTTGAGTTTGGAAAGCTTTCGGGAGCATAGCTTTTCTCAACAGGACGTGCTGACCTTGCAGTCACTGGCGGGCCAGCTTGCCATTGCCCTCCACAATGCTCATGCCTACCAGTCGGCGCTGGACCAAGCCATCACCGACGGTCTGACAGGTCTCAAGACCCATCGCTACTTCATGGAGGCGCTGGACGTGGAATGGCGCCGGTCAACCCGCACTGGCCGGCCGTTCTCCGTGATCATGATGGACCTCGACGGCTTTAAGCGGGTCAATGACCACGGGGGCCACTTGGAAGGCGATAAAGTGCTGGCGGCGGTGGCCGCCCTGCTCGATACCCGATCAAGACAATCCAATGTGGTGGCGAGGTATGGGGGGGATGAGTTCGCCTTACTAATGCCTGAGACAAACACGGAACAAGCAGAAATCCTGGCCGAGAGGCTGCGTGCCGCCCTGGAAGCGGACCACTTCCTGCGCGCCCACGGGGTGACTGCCAGTTTTGGGATCGCCACCTTCCCGGACCACGGCCCAACCCAAGGGGATATTCTCAGGGTTGCGGATTCCGGAATGTATCTTGCCAAACACCATAGCGGAAACTGCGTGAAGCTGGCGGCGCTGAGCCCCAAGCCAGGGGATGTGGAAGGTGATCAGCGACTTCTGGAAGCGTATCTGGATGTGGCAGTGAAACGGATGTTTCCCGCGAGCCCCGGCGACTTCAGCCAGTACCGGCACAGGTTCGAGCAGATGAAGCCGCTTCTGGACATGATCACTGCCCTCGCTTTCGCCGTTGAAGCTAAAGACCCCTATACGCGGGGCCATTCTGAGGAAGTTTCCAGGTGGGCAGCCAAGATCGCCCTACAGTTGGGACTATCCCAGGCCGAAATCGAAGACATCAAGCTGGCGGGCATCGTCCACGATGTCGGCAAGATCCACGTGCCTGAGTACGTGCTCCAAAAGCCCACGCTGCTGACGGCGGAAGAGTTCGAAAAAATGAAGAGCCATGCTGCCTGGGGCGCGAAGATATTGGAACCTTTGAAAGTGATAGCTATTGAGCGCATCGTGCGCTACCACCATGAGGCCCTCGACGGGCACGGTTATCCTGAAGGCTTAAAGGGAGAGCAAATTCCTCTCGGCGCCCGCATCATCGCCGTAGCCGATGCCTTCCAGGCCATGGTTACCGGCCGTCGCTATCGGAAGCCCCGCAGCGTGGGAGAAGCCCTGGCTGAATTGCGCCGCTGCCGGGGCACCCAATTCGATCCCTTGGCGGTGGATGCCCTGATCCAGTGGATCGAGTCCCATAGCGGGCCGCGAGTGCCCGACTCCGTCGAAAGCTTGCTGATTTGAAGCACGGCGTGCTCGGGGGGCCCGGAAACATTCCTAGCCCGCCGGGGGACCACCTTGCTGAAAACATCGGGCGTGGGTAGTGCGCTAGTTGGGTCTTCCAGCCGCGCAGGGTCGAAACTCCCTCGACATCAACCGCAGGCCACCGTGGGCACGTCCTTATCTAGTCACGCCCCGCGCGCTTCTTTGAAAGCTGCCAGGCATCGGAAACCGTTCTGCATGTGAAGAGCGTGTCGAGCACGCACCAAACGCGAGTAGCTCGGAGAATCCTGCCACCCGTCGGGACCTCATGGTCGGGCCGGAAGGGGGCGCCGAGGTAATACAGAATCACAGGGTCGTGTTCGTGATCAGCAATTTCCGGAATCCGCGTGCCGAGGTTCGTCACCGCTTCCCACCTCTGAACGTAGTGTATCGACTGCAGTTTCCCACCATAACGGAAGGCAACGTAGGTTGGCGGTTCGACGGGCCAGCCGCCCTGGGGTCCTACCGGATGGTAATACCGAAGC
>JBAVYG010000393.1:0-1583 GCA_049698675.1 Terriglobia bacterium | reverse complement strand
CCTCAAAAGCCGGGGCTGGGGGCTGGGGACTAGGGGCTGGGGGCTTAGGACTGGGAGCTGGACACTGGGTTTCGGATTCGGGACTCGGGGGTCGGGATTCGGAATCCGGAATTTGCAATCCGGAATCTGTGCCTTTCACTCCTGAATCCTGAATCCTGAATCCTGAATCCTGCCTTCTGAATCCTGAATCCTGAATCCTGAATCCTCGTACGTAGGAGATTTCATCCGTGAGCAGCACGACATCCGGCGGCGCCAGGCGCGAGATCGTAGTCTTCCCCGCTCCCGAGACTCCGGAGAACAAGAAGGCGCGACCGTTTCGAACGGCGCTGGCGGCGTGCACCAGGAATCCGCCCTCGCGGGCCAGGATGAGCGAGTGCAGGATGCGCAGCACACCATCGATCGCATAAGGATTCGCGCTCTGGCGCACCCAGCCCCGGCGGCATTGCGGGTCCCATTCCGCGCGGAAGTCACCCCTCTCCATCACCCAGCGTCCGGCCTCCCGGCGCACGCTCACATCCTCGGCGTTGCACACCCTGCCGGGCGGAATCAGCTTGATCTCGAGTTCCATCACGGCGTGCGGCGCGTCCGCAGTTACAAACTTACCGTAGCGGTCCTCGAGCATGTGCGCGAAATCCGCGCTGTCCGTGCGGACAAGGATCGGCATCTCGCCGATCTCGATAGCGAGCTCATGGACTGCCGTATTTAACGCGCTGATAGCGGCTCCTCTATCCCCGAAGGGGATGAATATGAATGCCCGGGGAGAACGCCCCTTATCCACATGCCAGCCGACCGAATGCGCCCTGAAACGGCGCACGCAACGTGGCTTCGCCTAACCCACTTGATACGCCACGCCCCACAGACCGCGCCCTGAAAGGGCGCGGGTAACGTAGCCGGGGGCAACGCCCCCGGAAAGGCGAACCACCCGCGGAGCACGGCGACCCCGCAGAGCGGGGTCGCATACGCGGCTACGTCCAAATATAGCGCTCGTCGTATTTTACCCCATGTTTGCGTAGAAATTGAATGAGTTCTTCCTGAAATGACCTCTTCCGGTGGTGTTCCTTCTGATCGGCGATGTACTGCCGCACGGACGCCGCGTTCGACTCGCTGACGGAAAAAGCTGCGTAGCCGTCCTGCCAATGGAAGTTCACCAAGGGCACGCTCTTGGTCTTGATCCACCTCGACGAGCCTTTCTTCACTTCCGCCACTAGCTCGGCCAGCGCCACGTTTTTCGATTGAGAAACCAGCAGGTGCACGTGGTCGGCGGTTCCGTTGACCGCAAAACATCGCGAATCAAGATCGTTTGCGATCCCGGCGAGATACGCGTGGAGCTCATTTTCGACTTCAGGGGATATAAGGTTGGCGCGCCCTTTAGTGGAAAAGATCAGGTGGACGAGAACGCGAACAAGGGTTTGCGCCACTCGTGCGACCCCTCCGGGGTCGATTCAATGTGTTGGTATACGCCCTGTCCGGGGGCGTTGCCCCCGGCTACATTACCCGCGCCCTTTCAGGGCGCGTTTGATTCTCATGCTCTCGCTGCATTTTCCTCAAGTGCGCACCAGTTGCCGTGAAACCCTCCTTTTGCT
>JBAVYG010000392.1:0-9036 GCA_049698675.1 Terriglobia bacterium | reverse complement strand
GCGTAATCGCGTGTGCTGGGGTCCGTGTAACCAAAGATTTCAATAGCAATCAGTCCGATCGTGGAAGCGACGCGATAACAGTAAAGCCAAAGTTCGTCAAACGTCTCGTAGCGCGCGCCATTCAAATCCATTTCCAGACCCAGGATGAGGTCCTCGAAGGGTTGCCGTGGGATCTTGAATTCCCGAATGCTCTCGGCAAGGGCGGCCAGTTCGGGGTCTAGAGAAGCCGCGCCCGGCTCAGCGTAACAAGCGTCGAGCGCCTTGCGATAACGCACCATCTGGCGCTCCGCTTCATCCGGCGCGAGGCCGCTGTCCACCAGGTCATCACCTCGGCGCGCGAAAGCATAAACCGCCTCGATGGCACGCCGCTTCTGAGGCGGGAGCAACACAAAGGAATAGTAGAAATTGGTGAGGCGCGGCGTGGCGAAGCGGAAGTCTTTCACAGAAGCGCTCATGGCGGGCCTGCGAGGGTGGGGGCGTGGTCACCCCTTCCTACCCAGAGAGAGTATCGAGCGCGGAAATAAAGACGCACAAAGTCCAGCTTGCTCAGCGCTGGCCTGCGCCGGAAAACGTCATAGCCCACCGACTCAATTTTGCGCAGCACGCTCATGCCGCCGAGCCAGGTGAGGCGAAGCTGGACGCGCAATTGCGGCGCGACTCTCTCCGGCAGCGCCTTGCCTTGCTCAAAAAACCAGCGGGTGCGCATTATTTCAAACTTTAGCAATTCACGCCAGCGGTCGTCCACGTGTCCGGCGCGCAGGTCATCCAAGGTGTAGTGGAAGCGTTGAAGGTCTTCCAGGGGCAGGTAAATCCGGTCGCGCTCGAGGTCCCGAGCGACGTCCTGCCAGAAGTTGGTGAGCTGAAGCGCTGTACAGAGGCAGTCCGAAAGCGCAAAGAGTTCCGGGTCGCGATGGCCGAACAGTTCGAGAACCAGCCGCCCGACAGGGTTGGCCGAGCAGGCGCAATAGGCGAGCAAGGAGGAGAAATCCCGGTGGCGATTCACGCCGACGTCCGACTCAAAGGCGCGCAGCAGGTTCTCAAAATTCTCGAAAGAAAGGATGAATCGCCGCACCGAGTCGCCAAGCGCCAGGAAAACCGGGTGATGGACGTTTCCGGAATAGCACTCACGGAGCATCTCACGCCAGGCAGCGATTTTCTCGAGTCTGCCCTCGACTCCCGGCTCATCGGCGACGTCGTCCGCGTATCGAGCAAAGGCATAGATGGCTGCCAGCGCATCACGCTTGTCGCGAGGAACAAGGTGCGACGCGACCGGAAAGTTCTCGTAATGGCGGCGCGCCAGGCGCCGGCACTCCGCATAGGCAGCCCGAATTCTCTTATCGGCATAATGCATGTTGGAAACGTTTTGCTCCCCGTAAGGGGAGCACGTTGAGTAGTCCCGCAGGCGCGGGATGAAACCCACGGATGGGAAGGCACCGAGCGACATCCGGCCCTGAAAGGGCCGAACCGTTTGTACAACCCCTTGCGGGGTTGGGCAGCCCTTCAGAGGATCACCGGACCGTGGGCTTGCGCCCACGGCTACTCACGGTCCACCGCTTCGCGGTGAGAACATGCTCGTCGGACTGGGTCGGAGCGCCGTTGCGCTTACGGACCTGTTGCCGTGGCCGGATGCGCCACCGTCTACTTCGTTTCAGCCTTGCGTCGCCGGATGAAGGCTGGCACTTCGTAGTCATCTTTGGGGATTTCCGTGCTCATCTCCGACGGCTCCTGTTCCACGGGAAGCTTTTCCTTCCTTGCGAGCGCCGTCCTAACGCTTTGCTGCGCGGTGCGGATGGCAAGCGAGGGACCGGTCAATGGCTTGAGACCCAATCTCTCGGATTTGATCCCCGTGGCAATGACCGTGACCTTCACTGCATCACCCATGGACTCATCGTGAACGGCGCCGAAAATGATATTGGCGTTTTCAGCCGCTATCTTCTGCACAATGCTGGACGCTTCGTGAACTTCGTGCAGGGTGAGCTTGCTGGATCCAGTGATATTCAACAGGATGCCCTGGGCGCCGTTGATGGTAGCATCTTCGAGCAGCGGGCTGGAAATGGCGCGATTGGTGGCTTCGACGGCGCGGTTCTCTCCCTCGGCCACGGCGGTTCCCATGACCGCGTAGCCCATTCCCTCCATAATCGTCTTGATGTCAGCGAAGTCGCGGTTAATTATTCCCGTGATGGTAATGATATCGGAAATACCCTGAACACCCTGGCGCAGGATATCGTCGGCGATTCTGAACGCTTCGAAAAAGCTGGTCCCCTTATCCACGAACTGCATCAGGCGTTCGTTGGGAATACAAATGACGGTATCCACACTCTGGCTCAATTCCTGCAATCCTTGTTCGGCCTGCATCATTCGCCGCTTGCCTTCAAAGGCGAAGGGCTTGGTCACCACGCCCACCGTGAGGGCGTGAAGTTCACGCGCCAGGCTGGCAACAATAGGCGCGCCTCCGCTCCCGGTTCCCCCGCCCAGCCCTGCGGTGACAAACACCATGTCGGCGCCCTCCAGCGCGTCGATGACCTTATCCGTATCCTCGAGTGCGGCGCGCCGGCCGATTTCAGGGTTGGCGCCCGCTCCCAGCCCTTTGGTGAGCTTGGCGCCCAATTGGATTTTCACCGGCGCATTCGAGGCGTGAAGGGCCTGCGCGTCCGTATTGGCCACGAGGAAGTCCACGCCTGTCACCCCGGCGGCAATCATGCGGTTCACGGCGTTTCCGCCGCCACCCCCCACACCAATTACCCTGATTTTGGCGCCCGCGCGAAGCTCATCAGAAAAATCCACTCGCAGGCTGTCGTTGGTTTCTTCAATCGTCATGTTGACTCCCTCCTTAGGCGTAATACCAGCGAAACGGTGATCACCTGTTACGCCGCGCCTCCCTTACCTTGCAAAGCTTGCCACAATTTGGCCATAAGTCCTGTTTCCTTCGAGTCCTGAAGCAAGCGGCGACGATTGCCGTAGACCACCAAGCCAACCAGAGTTGCATACTCCGGCCCGGCAAGGTTTTCATCCATGTTCTCGAGTCCCGTGCAACGACCCAGGCGCACGGGGAGGCCGAGGGTTTGCTCCGCCAGCGGCACCAAACCGCCCTGCATTGCCCCGCCGCCGACCAAAATCAACCCCGCACCCAGTTGCCTAATTTGGCCGGAGCGCTCCAACTCGTCGTGGATCAATTCCAGCAGTTCGATGGTGCGAGGCTGGATGATCTCGTCAAGTATGGCGTAGCTTACAACTCGTGCTGGACGCTCCCCCACGCTCGGGACCTCCAGGAGGCCGCCGGGAGTGTTATCGGACTCGCGCTCATCCCAGGATCGTTTGACTCTCTCAGCTTCAGGAATCGTGGTGCGCAGGCCCACGGCGATGTCGTTGGTAAAATGTTCGCCGCCCACCGGGATGGAAGCGGTGTGGCGGACGCTGCCCTGCGAGTATACGATCATGTCGGTTGACCCGCCCCCAATGTCTACCAGAGCCACACCCAATTCCCGCTCGTCCGCCGTCAGGCACGCGGCGGCGGCAGCGAAGGGTTCGTAGACTGTGTCGAGTACCCTTATTCCGGCCAGGTTCGCCGCCGTAACCACGTTTCTCAGGGCCGTGGACGAGCCGGTAATCAAGTGCACGTTGGCTTCAAGCCGCGCCCCGCTCATCCCCACTGGATTGCGAATCCCCTCTTGGGAATCCAGCACATAATCCTGCGGTTCCGGATATACGATTTCGCGGTCCTGCGGCAGGGTGACGCCGCGGGCAGCCTGCAGGACTTTGAGAATATCGTCCGGTGTGACAGCCCCAGTAGCGCCTGGCGTTTTTCCCAACCCCACCGCGCCTCGTGAGCTCACCCCTTTAATGTGCGTGCCCGCTACCCCCACGTAAGCGGATGCGATTGAAATCCCCGCAGCGGTTTCAGCCGCTTCCACTGCCTTCTTGAGAGCCAACACGGTGAGATCGAGGTTGACAATGACGCTCTTCCGCCAACCCTTTGACTCCGCCACTCCGAAGCCGGCCACCTGGAGTTTTCCGCCCTCTCCCGGTTGGCACACGAGTGCGCACGTTTTGGTACTCCCCAAATCCAAGCCGACAACGAATTGGTCTTTACGTGCCAATGGTCCCTATTCCTTTAAAGTTTGCGAGGCCTCGGCGTCTCCCGGTGGGGGAGGCTGAGTTCGACCCTGCGGGTTAACCACCACCTGATTACGATAACGCAAATCCACAGAGTCAAGCGGAGCGTTCGACTTGCGTAACTCGGGGAGCAGCGCCAGGAAGGTGTGAAAATGCTCCAGAAAATTCTCGTGCCCGAAGTGGACCTGGAGGGTTTCACGGCCTTGGACAAGCAGGGCTTTGAGATCATCGCCATCCGCGAGGTCCGCTTCCGAAACCATCCATCCGGAGTGGGAGATCTCCTCTCCGAGTTGCCGCATGAAGTCCTGGTATAGGGCCATCCGGGTCCGGCACTCGTCCAAACTCCCGATAGAGTCCAGGCCGGTGATTACCGGGAGGTCGAAGGAGGCGTTTTCCGGCTTATCCAGCAGAACTCCATCGCTATCCACCAAGCTCACATGACCGCCTGCATTGGTGAAGGCCACCGGGGTCCTTTCAGTGACACGCACTACCAAGCGGTTGGGAAGGATTCGCGTCAAGGCTGCACTTCGCACCCAGGCAATCGCTTCCACTTGCTTCCGCTCCGCTTCCAGAGAAAGGCGAAAAACCTTGATGCCAGGACCGCTGCCGGCGTGGAGGGGCAATCCCAGCGCGTTGGCAACTTCCTCGCGGGAAACAAACTGATTTCCGGTCACCTGAACATCGTCAGCGGAGTGCAATTCGAACCGCGGCGACGACAGGGCGAAGGTTGTCAGGTAATAGCTCGTGATTCCCACGGGCGCCACAACTGCCGTGAAGAAAAGTACCCAACGCCAACCCCACGAGGGACGGTGGCGCCGAACCGCCACGGCCTTCTGTCGCCGAAGGTAGGGGGATTCCTCCTCCCCCTCTAACTCCTCGCGCGATAGCGCCTTTCCTTCTTCTGCCCACTGACTATCCATTTGACCCAACCCTCGCAAAGCGCGGAGAGAGAACTCTCATCCGCCCTGCCCAACGACCAACGTCGTGCCGCTATTATCCCTTCCAGACGATGACTTCCTCGTCAAGCTCCAGCCCATACGCCTTAAGGACTCGCGCGCGGATAAAGTCCATCAAATTCAGGATATCCGCAGCCGTGGCGTGGTCACGATTGACAATGAAATTCGCGTGCCGTTCTGAGATCACCGCCCCGCCCACCCGTGTTCCTTTCAGTCCAAGCTCGTCAATCATCTTTCCCGTGGAACGGGCGGGCGGATTCTTGAAGATGCAACCCGCGCTTCTTTCCTGAACGGGTTGCGAGGCACGGCGTTTCCGGTTGCACTGCTTGATGCGCTCCAGGATTACGGCATAGGGACAGTCCAACAACTCGAGCGTGACGGCGAGCATGACATCGTCCGGAGAGAAGCTGGTGTGCCGGTACTCAAACCGGACCTTCTCCGTGTTCACGGTCTCGATCAGCCCTGTGGCGCCGTGAAACACCGTGAGGGCGCGCACCACGTCCCCCATCTCAGTTCCGTACGCTCCTGCGTTCATGCGCAGGGCTCCGCCCACCGTCCCCGGCACGCCAATCAGGCCTTCCATCCCCCCCAGGTTCCGCTTGGCGCATTCGAGAATCGCGGTGCCCAGGCTTGCCGCCGCAGGCACCTCGGCGCGGTTTCCTGCAAACGCCATAGCCTCGCCGCGTGCCAGTTGAAGCAGGACCTCCGGCAATCCTTGGTCAGCCATCAGCAGGTTCGAGCCACCGCCCAAGATCCGCCATGGCACACCGTGCCCGTGCAGATACGCCGCGAGTTCCGGCAAGCGGCGGGCGTCGTGCACCCGGATGATATCCGCCGGGCCGCCCACACCCAGAGAAGTGTGCTGGCTTAGCCGCTCCCCCGGAAGCCATTCCGCCCCAAAGGCTGCCATTTGCTCCGAGATTCTGGATTGTCGCGCCAACAATGACATCAGCCTTGAACCGCTCCTAGTCGTACCGAGCGCCCCCGGATCGCCTCCGCCAGGGTATCGCCGATTCTCCCCACGCTTCCGGCGCCCACCGTCAGAATCATATCGGCGGGTCGCAGATCTTCCATAACTCCCTGAATGACGGCCTGTTCCGAAGGCGCGTAACGGGCACGTTCGAAACCCAGCTCGGCCATGCGCTCCACCAGTCGCTGAGACGTGACGCCCGGGATAGGCTTCTCACCAGCCGGGTAAATGTCCAGCACGTAGACTCGGTCCGCAGCCTGGAAGGCATGCGCAAAGTCATCCATTAGGAAAAGAGTTCGCGTATAACGATGGGGTTGGAAGATCGCGATGACGCGTTTGGCGCCCCAGAGGCGAGCCGCTTCAAGCGTGGCGCGGATTTCCGTGGGATGATGCCCATAGTCATCCACGATCGTTATACCCTCGAATTCACCTTTGATCTGGAATCGGCGGTCTACGCCCTGGAAGCAGTCCAGCCCCCTGCGGATTTGTTCGGCGCTCAAGTCAAGCTCCAAACCTACGGCGACCGCCGCCAAGGCATTCTGCACGTTGTGCCTTCCCGGAACATGGATGTCAAAGCTCCCCACATGCTTCGCTCTTGCCTCAACTTCGAAACACGAGCCTTGCGGCTGGAGCCGGATTGAACTGCCCTGCACATCGGCGCCGGGATCAAGACCGTAAGTAACCACGCGACGCCGAAGCTGCGGGAAAAGTTCCCTGAATCGCCCTCCCCAGGGAGCATCAACACAGGCCACCACCGCACCATAAAACGGGACCTTGTTCACGAAGGAGAGGAAGGCGGAAGCTATTTCGTTCAGGTCACGGTAATGGTCCAGGTGTTCGCGGTCAATATTAGTAACCACGGCAATGGAGGGCAAAAGGTAGAGGAATGAGCGGTCACTTTCGTCGGCCTCGACCACCATCAGTTCACCCTTGCCCAGCCGGGCGCTGGAGGCGAAAACGTCCAACCGCCCGCCAATGACAGCCGTGGGATCAAGTCCGGCTTGCGTCAGCATCACCGCAATCATCGAGGTGACAGTGGTTTTGCCGTGCGCCCCGGCCACCGCCACGCAGAATTTCAAGCGCATCAACTCGGCGAGCATTTCGGCCCGGGGAATAACGGGGATTTGCAGACGTTGGGCCTCCTGCACCTCGAGGTTATCAGGTGGAATCGCCGAGGAAATTACCACCACTTGGGCATCCCGGAGATTGCTCGCCGCGTGGCCTTCGAAAACTCGCGCTCCCAGCTTTGCCAGCCGCTCCGTGACGGGTGTCGCCTTGAGGTCAGACCCTGAAACCGTAAACCCCAGGTTGAGTAAAACCTCGGCGATGCCGCTCATGCCGATGCCGCCGATGCCTACGAAGTGTATTCTTCGAATCTTGCCTAGCATAGGTGAGTTGTCAGTTCTCCGTATCGATGCCGTGTTGTAGCGGCGAGTTTACCTCGCCACATGGCGGCGTAAAGCCGCCTCTACATCAAACCTTCGCAGCCATTTCCTCGACCAAGTCAGCGATATCCGCCGCCGCCTCTGGACGCGCAAGACCCTTGGCGGCCCGCTCCATCCGAATCAGCCTCAGGGGGTCACTGAGCAGCTCATGGATTTCTCCCATCAGTCGCTCCGGCGTCAGCTCCGCCTGAAGCATCACGCGGGCTGCGCCGGCGCGTTCCAAAGCCCGGGCATTGGCCAGTTGGTGCTGGTCCGTGGCAGCCGGAAATGGTATCAGGAGCGCAGCCCGCCCCGCTGCGGCCAATTCAGCGACCGCGGTTGCGCCGGCTCGCGAAACCACCAGATCGGCCTGCGCCAACGCCCCTGGCATGTCCTCGATGAAAGCCTGGACCTGAGCAGTTACGCCATGTTCCAGAAAAGCCTCACGCACTGAATTATAGTCCCTTTCCCCCGTTTGGTGGACCACCTTGAGCCCTCCCGATTCGCGCCTCAAGAGCGGAGCGCATTGGGTCATTAGCTCGTTGATGGCTTTCGACCCCTGACTACCACCCACGATCAGGATCGTGAAGGGCGCCGCGTGTCTTTTCGGCGGGATCCTGTGGAATGCCGCCCGAAGCGGAAGGCCGGTGACGCGAGCCTTCTTGCCGTAGAAGCGCGCTGCCTGCTCGAAGGCAACTGCAGCCAAACTGACAAGCGGGGCCAAGGCGCGGTTTGTAAAACCTGGCAATGCATTGGGCTCAATCAGCAAAGTCGGAATATCCTGGAGGGCAGCTTCCACCATCACAGGGCCCGCCAAATACCCGCCCACACCGACTACCACGTGGGGCTGAAAATCGCGCAACACCATAGCCGTTGCCACCGCCGCTCGGGGAAGCAGCATCAAGTTTCGCACGCTGCGAAACCCACTCATACCCTTAAGCCCCACTGCGTTGATGGTGCGCAGTGGAAAACCGGCTCCCGGAATTAAACGGGCTTCCAGGGGCCGCTTCGTGCCGAGAAACTCGATAAGGTATTTCGTTCCGGAGTGCTCAAGGCGCGCTCCGCGAGCACGCAGTTCCTCCGCCACAGCCAGTACCGGAAAGATGTGGCCTCCCGTTCCCCCGCCGACCATCAGAAATCGCAAACGAGACTGGGACTGCTCAAAACTCTGGGGGAGGCCAGGCTCGTGGCCAGACAATTCCACGCTGCGTTTCCCGCCTTGAGTCTCGACGGCCTTGACGACCAGCGCCATGACCCCCCAACCTACCGGTAGTGGGTCAATTTGATGTAGAGGCGGCTTTACGCCGCCATTTGGCGAGATAAACTCGCCGCTACAACCTCAAACTGCACCAGTACCACCTTTTCTCATGGTATGAAAACGAACAAGTCGAGATTTGCATTCTGAGAGCCGCTGAGTGCTACGGGTGCGCGGGTTGATGTTCCTGGTTGCCGCTGACGGCAAAATCCACCAGGGCGCGACGCACGGCATCCGGCTCACGGTCAATCACGATCAGGAATGCGCGTGCCGCCCCCGAAGGCACCACCCGGCCTTGCTCCCATTCCTGTACTGTCC
>JBAVYG010000391.1:0-7865 GCA_049698675.1 Terriglobia bacterium | reverse complement strand
GGATGCCCGCGGCACAGCGGGCGAGACGCCCGCGCTACAGAAAACGCTCCGCCCCTGGATTCTCTTGACACTGGTTTTTTCTTTGCAGTTCCTCGCCGCTGAGCCCTTCACTCTGATCGCCACTTTTGGCCTCTGTCTCGCCTATGCGTTGTACCTTCGAGGCAAGTGGCACCCTCTGAGGTCCGCCTCTAACCTGCGGATCTTGACCGGATTCGTGCTGGTCGGATGTCTGATGATGGCATTGTGCGCAGTCCAATTCCTGCCCTCTGCGGAGCTTTTGAGCCATTCCCGCCGAGGAGCGCAAGGCCTGCGGTACGGCGAGACTTCGAACTGGTCCTTCCACCCCCTCCTATTAGCGGAAATGTTGGTCCCGGATTTCTACGGACCTGCCCTGACCTCGCCAACGAAATGGGATGCCTTGCTGGAAGACGAGAAGAGTCCTTATTTCCTTTCTGTTTTCACCGGATTCGTTCCGCTCTTCTTTGCACTAGTCGGGTGGGCGCTGAGCCAGGATGGGCGCCGGAATTTCGTTGCCGGCTCGGCACTCCTGATCCTGGTGCTATCTTTCGGGCACTTCACCCCGGTCTTTTCCCTCCTCTACTTGCTCGTTCCCTTGCTGACCCTCGTGAGATACCCTGTAAAGTTACTGGTCCCGGTGGTTATGCTCGTCGCGATTCTGGCCGGCTGGGGACTGGACGCGCTTCGCCGGGAACCCAAGCAGTGGAAGGCCCGACGCAACCGCGCCCTTTTCCCACTGGCGATTCTGCTTGCTTGTTCTTTGGCCACATGGGCAGCCGCATGGATGGCGCCGAAACTCATTACTCTCCCCACCCAGTGGGCGCTCATCCGCCAGGGACGTCCAAGCGCGGAAGCCGGCTCGATGGCACAATATCTCGCAGCAATGCTTCGGATCTATATCCCGGGTGTTGCCGGCTTCGTTCTCGGTGGATTCCTGCTCTTACTCGGCCTTGGCCAAAACAAGGTTTGGGCGCGCAAGGGTGTGCCGATTTTCGCCCTCCTGGGGCTAGCCCAGCTTGTCCAGGTGAATTACCAAGCCAATCCCACCGTTCCCAGGAGCTTCTTCACGTACACACCACCCGTGGTCTCGCATTTTGAAGGTGTAGGCGGTAGCTACCGTATTGCTCCGATGGTCGGCCTCGCCAAGGGTCCATCCACAACGGGGGGCACCCGAGGATTCGTCAATTTTGAATCGTTTCGTGAAGTGGCCCGGCTGCCAGCGGTGGCGCAAGGAGCGTTTCAGCAGAAGCTGCTGCTGGGGATGGGGTCGATGGTCGAGCGCGTGGAGGGAAGCTTCGACCTGGACATGGACCGCTCTTTGCCCCCTTTTGCCTACGACGTGTGGATTTATGTTGGGCGACAAGCTCCTGACACTCTACGTCTGGACTGTTTGCTGGGCCGCACAAACGTGAAATATGTCCTCGGCTCGGTGGGGCGTGAATCGGCTGCCGTGAGAGTTTTGGGGGAGATCTTTAACGGTTCCCCAAAACCCAGCTACTTGTACGAGGACCTTTACTTTGTGCCGCGCGCCTACGTGGCGGACACGTCTATCTTCACGACCAGCCCACTGGAAGCTCTGCGTCGCATGGCCTCGCCAGAATTCGATGCTCTTGGGAACGTCATCTTGGCCGCAGACGCCGGCGACTCTCCTGCCGTCCAGGGCCCTGGCCCGGCAGGACGGGTTGAAATCACCGAACGCCAGCCTAATACGGTGACGCTGCAAGCCGATCTATCGCGGCCGGGCTACGTCGTCCTCCTCGACCGCTACGATTCCAATTGGCACGCATCTTTGGATGGCCAGGAGGTCCCCGTGCTGCGAGCCAATCAGCTCTTTCGCGCCGTCTATGCACTGGCGGGGAAGCACAGATTGTGCTTCGACTACCATCAAAGTGGACTTCTGCCTGGGGCAATAATCTCCGCGTTGACATGCATACTGCTCGCAGGGCTTTACGTTTCCGACTGGCGCGAATTCTCGCCGCATCGACTGGAGGACCGTAGCCACACTGCCGATGTGAGTTAGTTCCGCCGGTAAACAACGAAAGTGTCAAAGTCGGCCACTGGGCTGTAGCCACTAGTAATGAAGGCTCGGAGTTCCGGAAAGGTCTTGATGTAGTCCTCAGAGTCCAGGTCGACGTAGGTAATGGTAGGCATCGCATCGTGGCGCGCCACAATGATGTAACGTGGCTGGGCATTTCTCAGGTCTCGCATCAGCTCTTTCCGCCAGGAATATGGACACCAAGGAGACATGATGAACTCGTTAGAAACGAAGCGGGTCGGCGGCTGATGGCCAGACAGGAAGTAAATCGCACAATGGGCCCCCCAAAGGTAAACGGGATCGCTTGGCCCGCTATTCTTCTCGAGGTGGTGAATAACAGCGAGTTGCCCCGCAAGGGCCTCGAACGGTAGCTGCCGCTGGTAGTGCGAGTAAAAGGTCTCAGGGTCGGCCCGCCACTCGCGCAGTTCTTCATACCGCATGGTCAATTTGTTAAATTCGTCCGGCAGGGGCCAGAAAACAGCCTGGGCGAAAACAATCCAAACCAGCCCAGCCGCGAGGCCCCAGCCCCGTTGTCTGAAATTCCTTACTAAAGCGCGAGAACCCTCATAGATGCTGACCACGAGGTACGCCCATATGGCGGCGAGGAAAGGAAAGCAAACCTGGAAGTAGTAATGATGGAAACGAACCTGCATGACCGTGGCAGCATAGGCCGAAAGGGTGGCAAGGAACAGCGGGGCGAACCGCCCCAAATCCCGGCGCCGCCACGCCACGAAAAGTCCCGCCAGAATGGCCGATAGATTCCGTATACCCAAATAGGAGTTGGTTCGAACAAAGACCGAGAGCAGGTAGTGTGGATTACGCTCAACGGCCATGGCCGCGTAACGTGGTAGGACGTCAAACTGTGCCTCCTTCATAGCAGGCCATCCACCATTCAGCACGATCCATGCCAGCACAATGCCAATTGCAGCAGCAATTCCAGTCAGCAGAAGAGCAATCTTCACAAGCCAGCCACGCCACGGTATGGTGAGGGAGACGTGGGGTGATTGCCGGTCTAGTGCGTTTCTGTCGAGATAAGGCAGTAATACGAGAACAGGCAAGAATGCGAGAGCATTGTATTTTAGCCAGCACCCGTAACCGAATAAGAGGCCCGCTGCGAAACAGGCCGCTTTCCAACACCGTGGGGACGGCCGCATCACAAGGATACTACCGAGAACACAGACTAATTGGAAGGTTTCCGCCTGAGCAATCCACTGATAGAGCATGGCACCGTGCATGGAAGCATGAACCATCACTGCGCATGCTGCGCCCGCGCGGCCCAGATAGGGCTCGATGAACCGAAAAAGAAGGTAGGAGATCGCAAGCAACAACAGCACGTCGGCCACTGCCACCGACCACATTACTCTCCCAAAAAGTTTGGCGATGCCGGCGTAGACGATGTAAATGCCCGGCGGCTTGATATCATAGACGTCCCGATACAGTTGCTTGCCTTCGAGCAATCCCTGCGCGACCGTCAAGTACGTTCCTTGGTCGCGGCCTATTGGACAACTTAGGATGGGGAGCGCTCGCGCCACCACGAAAAGTATGGCGATGGCAACCAAAGCCCAGCTGAGAAGCCGAGTCTGCGCCTTGTCGTGCACAGTTCGGGCTACGTCGGCCGGAACCCGCTGTTGGGAAGAAGGAGAAATGGTTTCAGCATTCACGAGGTCCTCGGATCCGGCACTTGGTGTTTCCCTTTAAACGCAGATTGGTCCTTTCGCCAAGGCGCAGTTCGTTTCTCAGTTCGAGCGTGAGAAGAGTGTGTCACTCCCTATGGTAAATAACGAAGGATTCGAAATCAGCGACGAGCTTGTAGTTTTCAGAGATAAAGGAATCGAGCTTCGGAAAGATCTTGAGATAATTTTCGGAGTCCAAGCGCACGTAAGTGATGGTCGGCAGCGCGTCGCCGCGCGTCACGATGATGAAAGGTGGTTGAGCATTTGTCAGGTCCCGCATCAACTCTTCCCGCCATGAGGGCTGGGCCCACAGTGAGACAATGCCCAAGTTTGAGACGAACCGGGTTGGCGCTTGATGGCCAGACAAATAATAAATCAAACAGTTGCTGCCCCACAGAAAAACGCCGTCGCTAGGCTTGGCATTCTTTTCAAGGTAATGAATAACATTGAATTGCCCGCGAAGAAGCTCCATTGGCAACTGTCCCGGGTAGTTCAAGTAAAGGCGCTCAGAGTCAGCTCGCCATTCGCGCAATTCTTCATACCGCATCGTCAATTTGTTAAATTCCTCCGGAAGCGGCCAGAAAACGGCCTGGGCGAAAACAATCCAAACCAGCCCAGCCGCGAGCCGCCAACCGCGTTTCCTGAAATTCCTTGCTAAAGCGCGAGAGCCTTCGTAGATGCTGACCACGATGTACACCGATATTGCAGCAAGAAAAGGGTAGCAAGTCTGAAAGTAGTAATCGTGAAAACGGACCTGCATCACCACGGCGGCATAGGACGTAAGGGCAGCAAGGAAGAGCGGCGCGAAGCGCTTCAAATCCCGGCGCATCCACGCCACCAGAAGTCCCACCAGAGTGGCCCATAGGTTCCACACACCCAAGTTGAGGTTTGATCGAATAAAGGCCGAGAGCAGATAGTGTGGATTGCGCTCGATGCCCATGGCCGCGTAGCGCGGCAGGACTTCGAGTTGCATCTCCCTCAGGGCTGGCCACGCACCCTTGAAGACGACCCAAGCCAGCACAATTCCAATTGCAGCAGCGAGCCCAGTCAGCAGGAGAGCGACCCTCCCAAGCCAAGTCCGCCAGGGGATTGTAAGGGAGACCTGGGGTGGTTTCTGGTCAAGGCCACTCGTGTCGAGATAAGGGAGGAAGGCGAGAAAGGGGAGGAATGCAACGGCATTGTATTTAAGCCAGCACGCATAACCAAGCAGGATACCCGCTGCAACACAGCTTGCCTTGCACCAGCGTCCGCGGCGCGTCATGAGCAAGTAACCAGCCAAAACGCAGGCCACCTGGAACGTTTCGGGTTGGGCGATCCAGTAATACCTCATCTGGCCATGCATGGAAGCATGCACCATCATCGCGAGTGCTGCGCCCGCGCGGCCCAGGTAAGGCTCAGTGAATCGAAAAAGGAGGTACGAGATAACAAGCAACAAGAGGATATCGACTACTGCCGCCGACCACATTACCCTGCCAAATAGCTTGGCAATTCCAGCGTAGACGATGAAAATGCCCGGAGGCTTGTTGTCCCAGAGGTCGCGATACAGTTGCTTGCCTTCGAGTAAGCCCTGCCCGATGGTCAGGTAGGTCCCCTGGTCGCGGCCCAGCGGAAAGCTCAGGATGGGGAGCGCTCGTACCACCACGAACAAGATCGCAACTGCGAGGAAGGCTCGGCTAAAAAGCGAGGACCGCGTTTCGACGGGCGCAGTGTTGGCCACACCATCCAAAACGGGATGTGTAGGAGAAATGGTTTCAGTATTCATGAGGTTGCAGCGTCTGGCAGAATACTGAAGAAGCGGTTGTCTTCGACCTCTTCCACTCGTCACAGGCGACCTCGGTTTGGTAGTATGCCAGTTTAAATGTAAGGCCGGGGCAAGCCCAGGCCCTACGTCTCAAACTAGGACGCGACGATAAGTCTGCGGCGAGCAACTCGCGGCGGCACCTCAAAACAGAGGGAATATCGGACTTGAACCACACTCTCTGGCACCAAAGCACGCACGAAACAAGAGGAATTCTCGGCAGGCTGCGGGAACCGATTTGTGGCGCCGCGAATCGTTGATGAATCCCCGCTGAAAGCCGCTGACCTAGGGAACACATCTCGGCCGGGTGCTGCTGTGGCGCTATTTTGCAGGCAGCCTTTCGGCCGACGGACTTGCTCGGTCAAAGCGCACGTTTGCGTTCGCCTCGGAGAGGGACCACAACTCGAAGTACAAGGAAGGTTCGGGGCGCCGGGCGTGCCAGGAGCGGCTAATGGTGGTGTCTCGCCACTCCCAGAGACGCCTGTGATCGATTTGGACACTCACGGGGAGCCCGTCCCACTCACCGCGGGGATAATAGCAGGCACCCACAATTTGAACCCATAATGCCACCACCACTGCCACGCCGAACGCAACGCGTAGCACGGAACGGGCTCCGATGTCGCTCCAGATCGGAAGAATGAAAAAAACCAGGAGAGGGAGGAAATCCGTGAGGTAACGCGGTCCGAAACACCAGCCTGCCCACCACTCCCCCAAGCACGCGTGTAAGCCGAAAACGATGGCCATTCCCAGAATCAAATATCGCTCCCACCCGAATTTGTTCTCTCTCCAGGCGCGCGCCATTCCCCACAGTGCGAAGACCACCCACGGCATGAAGATCAGTAGACCACGACTCGGACTGATCAACAGGCCAGCCAAACCATCCCATGAATGGGCGAGGGTAGGTCTAGAACCACTTTGCGGCAGAACATGCGGTCCCCCGAGTGAACCGAAGTAATGCAGGTTGTAGGCTAGCTCCAGCCCGCCAGCGATCACCAGGGGCACGCAGAACAGCCACAATCGTCCAGGCTGCCGAAGCAAGAAGAAGACACTGAAGAGCAACGCGAAAGGAATATAGTGGGGAGCATTCGAGGCCAGGAGTGCAACCGCACCACCAATCCAGAAGGCATAGGTCGGCGATTCGGAATCCCTGAGCAGCGCGCACAGTAACAGGGCGAAACCCAGCTCCGTGAATCCCTGCCTCCAGAGGGATTGACCCGAGATGCTCCAGGTGCTGCTGGCCACACCATATACAGCGCTCAACAGCAGGCTGCTCCGCCGCGAAGCCACCCTCCGCAGCGCCAGGTAAAGGACACCCACTGAAAGCGCAGCCACCAAAGACGCACTCAGCTTCTCCATGACGTCCGCGATTTCAATCGCTGCCAAATCCCCTGCTGCCGGGTCGATATGTAACTTGGAGAACCACCACCCCGGAAACACATAAAGCGGGGCGATGACGACCGGCAGTATGACGGGATAAGAGGAAAGCCAATGGGCGCCGATTTTAGCCGCAAAATAGATCCCTGTGGGCCGAAGCACCGTCGACAGGTACGGGTTAATCCATGGCTCCAGGCAAAACTTGCCATGCAGGACCAGATTGAACGGGAGCAGACGAGCGGGGATGCTATCGTCCCATCGGATCAAACGGAAATTCGCGTTGTAAACGACAAAGACGAGGAAAACCAGTAGCACGAAGTCTCGCCACTTGGAGTCCGACTGCTGGGAGCCCTGTGCCATAACAAAGGCCTGCCGCCTCGACTACGAATTCATTCGTTGCTGCCAACGCATGCCAAACTCAACCTCCCAGATCACGAATAAGACCCAGGCAACGCAAACCTACCATGAATTCCGATCGGCCGTCCAGACACTTAAGTACTGTCCCACCGACCTTCAGGATGCTTTTGGGGGGGCAGCGCGGCCGCAGATTGACGTGTCCCGCGACCTCACCGTCACCTCGGGTCTGGTGGCATTCTCAGGACGCCGTTTTTCGGCAGACGAAGAATCTCCGCAGTTGTCTTTTGCCCTTGGCTAGTATGGGCTACCAATGTAGCGTAGCATTACGCGGGCGACCACGGAGTGTGTCAAAATGCCACATTTATGCGCGCGCCTACATATCCCCGGTGTTCTTCCAACCCCTTGAAAACACATGGGAACATGATGTCGCTGGCGCAGCATACTTCAAAAAAGTGAGAAGGGTGGGAAAGATGGGAATCCCCTCCACATCACATCAGAAGGAGTTGGATTCCCGCTGTCGCGGGAGCCCTCCCACAACTTCGGCGAGTTGTTCGGCGGCATAGCGCACCTGCTCATCCGTCATTTCGGGGAAGAACGGCATGCTCAAGAC
>JBAVYG010000390.1:0-6209 GCA_049698675.1 Terriglobia bacterium | reverse complement strand
GATTCGTTCCCCCACAGACCAGGGCGAGATTCCTCGCTCCGCTCGGAATGACAGCTTCTGTTCTGACTCCTGACTTCTGACTTCTGCTTTCTTCTTACTTCTGTGTCACTTCCATATTCTCATCTATCCACAGCGTCGGCCAGCCTATCTTGGCGGGATCGGAGGGCGCCGCCGTGATCTTGAAATGCTGGCCGTCGTCGACGTCAGCGGTGTAATTGTAACCCCGACGGTTGGCGCCGGAGAAACCGATCGCTCCCTCCTGCTGGAGTTGGTTGATGCTGGCGTAAGACCCGTGGCTGGCCAGGTAAAGGCGCTCCGCCTGCGCGATCGCCAATAGATCGGTTTTCACACCCACCACGTCGATCATCTGCTTGGGCGGGGCTCCGCCTGTCGGACCCTGCGTAAACTGCGTCTTGATCAACATCCAGACAATGGCCAGCACAATGACTAAACCCAAAACACTCGCTGCTGCCTTCATACCACCCCCTTGTAACTCAACGCGCGCCTTTCAGCGTTGCGCCTCCTCGACATTTGACCTTCAGCCTTTGGCATGCCACACATGTTCGGGCGGGCCCTCCATTCCCCTGATCGCAGAACCCACGGGCAGAACTCCTGACGGCACTATTCTGGCTTGAGCCGGTGCGGGATGCAACAAGCAAGCGGACTTTGCCCGATGCTCTAGCCCCCAGTCCCTAGCCCCATTTTTCCAAAGGCTGGAAGCTGAGGGCGGGTAGCTGAGCGCAGATGGCTGGCAATGAAACAGTCATCAGACAGGAAGCCAACTCGGTTTCGGATTTTCCCATCCAAGCGAGGAGTGAACAATTATTCGCAAAAGGCACTGGGCGCCGTAGCGAGGTAAGTTGCGCCATCCTTGGATGGAGGTTAAACCTATGAAGAAGATTTTGCTCGTATTGCTGACGCTCGCGTTCTGTTCAACGATTGTACAGGCGAAGCAACCCTCGAAGCCGACAAACTTTTCAGGCAACTGGGTCTTGAATTTCGGGGAGACGAAGAACCCACCCGCGGGTTTGCAGCATTACAGCATGGTTGTAAACCAGGATGAGCAGCAACTCAAAGTGGATACATCGCTGCAAGGCGATTTGCAGGCCACTCCGAACACGCCCAATTCGGGCGGCAACCCGGGAGGCACCTCGGGCGGCTATCCCGGCGGCAGGAGAGGGGGCATGGGCGGTGGCATGGGCATGCCTGGGGGTATTGGCGTTGGCATGCCGGGCGGCGGAATGGGAATGCCGCGCGGCGGGGGTGGAAGGCCCCGCGCCGAGGGACCTTCTTCGCAAGGAAATGTTGCTGCTTACAAGCTTTATCCCCAAAGCGCTGTCTACAAGCTGGATGGCAGTGAATCAACCGTGCAGCTTGGTGACCCGGAGCAGACCAACGCATCTTCGAAAGCAGAGCGAGAGAAAAACGGCGAGCTGTTGAAGCTCTCCCTGGTGGGAAACGGAGACTCTGGCCAGGGAGGCGGCAAGATTCACATAAAAGAGCAGTGGAAACTTTCCGAAGATGGGAAATCGCTGAAGGTTGACCGGACCATCAAGTCCCCTGAAGGTTCAGGCACGGCGCACCTCGTCTTTTTGAAGAAAGAAGCTGATTCGACCAGCGGTGCTGCCCCAGAGCCCCAATGATTGAAGGATTGGATTCCGCCTTTAAGTGTCCTCTGAGGAGTGAAGATGGGAACTAAATCTCGCGATGGCGTCTCAAGACGCGGGCCAAATGGCTGGCTAAGACTCTGCCTTCTGCTCTCCATGCTTTCCCTGTTACTGACAGGTTGGCCGCTGCGGAGCCAGCAGCCGCCGACTATTTCCGTCAACGTCAAAGTGGTCAATGTGCTGGCCACTGTGCGCAACAAGCAGGGGGAAATCGTCCGCAATCTAACCAAGGATGATTTCATGTTAGAGGAAGACGACCGTCCGCAAACCATTCGCTATTTTGCGCGCGAGACTGATCTTCCCCTGACGCTAGGTCTGCTCGTGGATACGAGCATGAGCCAGAGGCGCGTTCTCGACCAGGAGCGTAGCGCCAGCTCCACCTTTCTGGATCAAGTGCTGCGCGTAAACAAGGACGTGGCGTTCGTGATTCACTTCGACCGGGAAGTAGAACTCCTCCAGGACCTCACTTCTTCCCGCCAGAAGTTGCAGTCGGCGCTGGGGTTGCTCCAGACGCCGCAGCCAAGCCAAGAGGGCGGAGGCAATTCGCCTGGCTCGTCGCCTGGCTCGGGCCGGAGGGCCGGTGGGGGTGGCGGCGGGACTTTGCTCTATGATGCGGTCTACCTGGCGTCGAACGAACTGATGAAGAAGCAGCAGGGCCGCAAAGCGCTCATTGTCCTCTCCGACGGAGTGGATCGCGGCAGCAAAGAAACTCTGGCCAGCGCCGTCGAGGCGGCCCAGCGCGCCGACACGCTGGTCTATTCCATCCTATTCGCCGATGAGCAGGGCTACGGGAGCGGAGGAGGGTACGGGGGCCGCGGTATGGGCGGCATGGGGGGAATGGGTCGGCACGGTGGTGGACGCGGGAGATACCCCCAAGAAACGCGTCCGGATGGCAAGAAAATTCTCGAGCGGATTTCGAAAGAGACCGGCGCTCGTCTCTTTGAAGTCTCCAAGAAGCAGCCGATCGAGCAAATCTACGACCGGATTCAAGAGGAACTGCGCAATCAGTACAGCCTGGGCTACACCCCCGACAGAGCGGACGCCGGAGCGGGTTATCACAAAATCCGCCTTACGACTAAACAGAATGATCTGACCGTGCAGGCAAGAGACGGATATTATGCGGAGCGCTAGAATTCTGCCTGCCGGGACGCGCGCCACTCCTGCACGTGCAAAAACGCGCTCAGAGAGCTCCGCCCCTCCTCGCGCGGTTGGTGATAATGCCAAGTTACGCTGCTACACGCACATACTGATACAGGAAACCGGAGCTGAGAACCGGGCTCCGGTGTGTTTGACGCCTGCTCATATCTGATGCATAATTGAGCTGAGAAAGAGGTTTTATGAGTAGCTCTAGAATCCAACCCGTTTTGACCAAAGGCGAGTCGGAGCTTGTCGACCAAGTGGCGGAACTCACCCACACCAAGCGGACCGAAGTCGTCAAGAATGCGCTGGCGGTGTATCACTGGTTCGTGCGTCAGTTGGTAACCGGGGCGCGGATCGTGGCCCGTGAACCCACCGGCGAAGAGACAGAGCTCGAGACGCCTGAGCTCGCCGCGCTTGAGTCGAAGGGCCATCGCCTAAGTCCGGAAGAACTCGGCTTACTGGCCAAGCGGCTGGCTGCCAGCAAGGACCCGAAAGAGGCCGCGCGACTGCGCCAGCGCATCACTCGTGGCTTTTATGGGATTTAGCTCCTCGGCCGCGCTCCGCGCCAGCGCGCATGGGGGTAAGTCCAACGATTCGCAATATGGACGCTGCTGCTCCTATTTTCCCTCCATCGCCCACGCAAGTCGCGCGGGGCTTTGTTGATGGGTGAGGCGTTCTGCCATGCCGCGAATTCGGCGTCATCATCTCCCGCCCGCACTCTTCCGACACTTGCTTGACCGCATTCAGCAGCGCAAGATTCCTGCTTCTCAGCTTGAACTACTCGCTCGCTGGCTCGACGCCGAGCCGGAAGTCCCGGAAGGCGAATGGTTCAAACGCTTTTCAGGCATGACGGTATGCGGTGAAGGCGAGTTCATCAAGACTTTCCTCCTCCCCGGCCAAAGGCCGAAGGGCGAGCGGGTCCAGTAGCGGATAGCCACCGCGGGCGTGTAGTCGCGCCGTGGGCTTTTTTGTTTTGCTACCCTGGCAACGCGGGATGTGCGCGCCACCAGTGCTGTCTCAGGCGGGCTGAGGGGCGCCGGAGAGTCGTGAGAAGTCGACCCGCAATAGGAAGTCCTGCTCCGGACATTGCATTTCAAGGTACATCGCATCCGCGCTCACGCGCCGGAAGATTTGCGTGCAGTGGATGTCCTGCCATTCCAGAGCGAGGGTGTGATCATCCCGGAGGATACCCGTGGCTTGCAGGAAGTTGCCGGAGCTCTCAAACCAGTAATACCGATACTGCCCGAGTTTCTTGTCCCAGGCGAAGATGGCATGCGCCTCTGCGATCATTTCCCCGGTAGCCTTCTCGAGCGCCTGGTAGTCGAAGGTGAGGTAGGTGGCGTTGAAGAGATACCGCAGCGATCCAATTCCCCGGATGGTTTTTGTGGTGTGGCCGTGTTGAGTCACGGTGTAGTCCAGCTCCCACTCACCTACCATGAAGCTCAAGGCGCGCATGGGCCGGCCTGTTTCAGTTGTCAAGGTCGCCCTCCTCTCGGTTCCCGCCGGGGGCGCATGCCGCCAATAAGGCGCCCGTCTTTTTCTGGAGTGCGGCGGCTTGCCGCCGCTTTCCTCCGCGAGCTTGCTCGCGGCGTGATGAAGCTGCGTAGCGCTGACCTTCAGGTCAGCACGATCGGAAAGCAAGAAAATGCCGACCTAAAGTGTAGGTCGGCAAAGGCCGGGTCTACGAGCCAAATTAGGGCAATAATATACTTGACTAAGTAAGAGAAACCTGCTATATTTTGTTCATGAGAAACGAAAAACAACCCGACACTTTACAGGAAGCGATACTCTACTTCTCCGATCCTGACAACTGCTTGGAGTATGTGAAGGCCCGTCGCTGGCCTAATGGCGTGACCTGTCCGACGTGCGGTAGCAGTGAAGTCAGATATTATCAGAGCGTGCGCCGATGGGAATGCAAAGTCAAGCACCCGATGCGGCAGTTCTCGGTTAAGAACGGCACGATCTTTGAGGATTCTCCTCTTGGGCTAGACAAGTGGCTTATAGCAATGTGGCTCGTCGCAAACCGCAAGAATGGAATCAGCAGCTATGGAATCCACCGTGCCCTTAACGTGACTCAAAAAACCGCATGGTTCATGGACCATCGGATTCGTCTTGCATTCCGGGCCGAATCGTTAGATAAACTTACTGGGGAAGTTGAAGTGGACGAGACTTTCATAGGCGGTCTCGCTCGTAACATGCACAACGAGAAGAGTGAGGCTCGCATCAGCGGAACGGGCGGAAAAGACAAAACCCCAGTGATGGGATTCTTGCAACGCGGCGGAAAAGCCAAAACTGAAGTTATCCCGAATCGGAAGAAGCAGACGCTTCACGGGTTAGTCAAGGGTAATGTTGCCGCTGGCTCGGCTCTCTACACTGACGCACTCGCGTCCTATGACGACCTTGAAGGTGAGTTTTTTCACCAAGTTGTTGACCATGCCGTCGAATACGTTTGCGGGCGCGTTCATACAAACGGCTTGGAAAACTTTTGGAGTCTCTTGAAGCGAGGCATCAAAGGGACTTATGTAAGTGTTGAACCTTTCCATCTTTTCCGTTACCTAGATGAGCAATCATTCCGGTACAACAACCGGAATGGCATGAACGATGGCGAGCGCTTTGATCTTGCCGTGCGCCAGATTGTGGGCAAGCGACTGACTTACGCCAAACTGACGGGTAAGGAAATGCCGCAAGCCTGAATCCTTCCCTACCCGAGGCCCACGCGCGGCAAGCATAACCGATAGCGAAATATTCTATGAGCACAGTCCTCAACATACATGCCCCCAGTGTAGAGGTTACTGTCGGCGCGATCCCCGATGGCAAGGTCATTGATTTTCTGACCGGCCAGCCGGTATCGGACACGCCAGAAGAATACGTGCGCCAGAATATTGAGAAGGCGCTTGTGCGTCAGTACCGCTACGACCCCGCGAATTGTCTGCCTGAGTTTATTATCAAGGTTGGCTCTTCCCGAAAACGAGTTGACATAGTTGCGTTTGAATCGCCAGGGGTGGTGAGAAACCAAGAGACCGCGCACCTTCTTGTCGAAACGAAGCGCGTCGGTACTAATCCAGCGGCAAAGAAAGAAGGGGTCGATCAACTCAAATCCTACATGGCCGCCTGTCTTAACGCAAAGTATGGCCTTTGGACCAACGGCGATGATCGGCTCGTATTTGCGAAGCGGTTTCAAAACAGGTCCATTGAGTTTGAACCGATAGTTGATATTCCGACCTTCGGGCAATCTGAGGCAGAAGCACAACGGCCAAAGCGTAAAGACCTGATGCCTGCGACCGCAGACAATCTCTTGTTCGCTTTTAGGCGGTGCCATAACTACATCGCGGGCACGGAAGGAATGCAAAAGCCTGATGCATTTTGGGAGCTACTGAAACTCATTTTTTGTAAGATAGAAGA
>JBAVYG010000389.1:0-5540 GCA_049698675.1 Terriglobia bacterium | reverse complement strand
GCCTACTGCTTCTTCTCTGGGTCACTGCTGTCGCTGTGGGGAGAGACAGCTTTTTTAACTCCCTTACCGACTTTCTTGCCCCCCTTGCCCACACCCTCACCCAAATCCTTGCCTGCCGCGACAGGTTTACCTTGCTTCATCTCGTGGCCGACTCCTTCGCCGCCCCTTCCCACATCTTTGCCGGCGGCTTTGAAATCGCCTCCGACCGACTCCGGCCCCACTCCCAGTTTGCCTGCTGTTTGGGCATCAAGGTGTCCCGTGACCGGCAGGTTCTCTGCCTTCTGATATTGGCTGATCGCCTCTCGGGTTTGGGAACCCATGACGCCATCGATCGGCCCCGGGTCGTAGCCCTTGTCGCGCAGAGTCTCCTGCACCTTCTTAATGTTGTCGTGATCGGCTGCGGAAGCCCGGGGCATCAGGATCAGTCCTAACATCGCAGTCATCAGAAGGATGAAGATAACCCTGGTTCGTACTGCTTTCCCGTTTAGAGACATATTGCACCTCCATTTTGAACATGATTGCTTGTTTGCCATTCCCTGAAGCAGGTAGCTCACTTCGACGAGGTGGCCTTTGGGTTCTTAATCTCCAACTCGTTCACCACCTGCTTCACATTTGGAACTGAAGAAGCGACCTTTTCGGCCCGCGCGCGCTGGGTCTTTGAGTTGACCTCCCCGGTTAGGGTGACGACCCCATTCTTGACATCAAATTTCACAGCCTTCTGAAGCCTATTTGTGATGAGCGCGGCGTCTGAGTTTTTCTCGATGCCTGCGTCTAGATCAGAGTTCACCGTCTTCGCCTCGCCTTCGACGCCGGGAGGAGTCACGGCAATCTGATTCGCGATAACCTGCTCACCGAGCCGGGCTAACACCACTTACATTGTTTCCGTCTTTCTTTCCACTGTCTGTCCTGTTTTGCTCATTGCACTGGTCAAAATGAGTCACTACCTGTGACCAGGTGTCTGTGTATTTGTGCACAGCTCCGTATTGGTTACCCGTCCCGGTCAATTCAATCTTCTCCCCAATTAACAAGACACGTGGCGCTGGTGAAAGTCAGCACATGTGCCACAAAGGAGGTTCTGTGTTTGTCGAACTCATGCCGCTTCTTGCCGACCGCACTGTGCTCATCACGGTGGCCAAGGTGGATGACAAGACTATTCGTGGAGCGGCGGGGTCTGTGGCGTCAATGCCTCGTCGGCGGGTTCCGGACGCGGTTGGCACAAAGTGGGCTTGATTTTGCAAGCATCTACCGTGTCACAGACCATGGAGTGCGGCATCTCAGGGGAGAAAAAAGGCACCCTCTGAAAACTCGGGGTGCCCAGAGTATTGCACGCCAGTCTGATCCAAGCCAAAACCTTGCCGTTACTGCGGCGGCTTCTCGTCCCGCAATGCTCGTTCAATGAAGGCTTGTTCAATGAACGATTAGGGCTTTCCCGTCGGAGGACGATCTTACCTCTTGGACGGCTCCCGGTTCGCTGGCTGCTGTCTCTGCTGCAACTGCTGTTGCTCCTGTTGGTGTTTTTGCTGCAATTGCTGCGTCTGTTGCTGGTGCTGCTGCTCTACCTGTCCAACGAGGTTCGGCTCTGGCTGACCATCATCGCCTATAATCTGGGCAACCTTTGGCGACGGCTGGTTTTGCCACAAAGAATCGGGAACTGGTCTTTGACGAGTCTCCAGCAGCGGCTGGTGAAGACGGGCGGGAGGCTGGTGAAACCTGCCCGCTATTATTGGTTATTGTTGGCAGAGAGTCGTCTGACGCGGCGGCTGTTCGGAGCGATGGTGCAACGGATGGCGGCTCTCACGATCCGAGCAGGGTAGAGCCACCGGTTTGTGGCGATGAAGAAATCGATCCCAGGAAAGACCCCGAAGGAAGCGGTGTCTGAAAAATCCGGTTCCAGCAGTGGCGACAACGGGTTTCGAGGACTTCGGGAAGGGCGGTTCGGAGCCGATGACCCTCCCGGGAAAAAATGTGCTCGGAGTGTATAAAAGTGAACAGACAATTCTCTTTGAGGCGCGCAAGGTAGGTTTGCATGAGGCATTGTCGGTTCGTTGCAGAATCATCTCCCCGCCGAGCCTGAGGAGTCACACAATCCCAGACCCGGCTAACGGTTGAGGGAAAGAAGTATTGGCAGGTTTCGATTCTTGCCTCTTGACGCAATTCCCCTTCTGGCCCCCTGGAGGTGGGCAGACATGAAAAAATGGCTTTGTTCCGCCGCCGGATTATTCCTGGCACTGGCAGGCCCCCTGGCCGCACTGGCACAAACTCCGGCAGTTCCGCCGCCCAACATCCTCAACATCCAAATAGACAACATAAAACCCTACGAGGATGGACACTACGACAGACTTGCTTCCGAATACCCTGTCTTGTCAAGGCAACTCAAGGACCCGACGCACGTCCTGGCGATGGAGGCCCTGACGGGCACACCGCGAGCGATTTACGTCACCGGCTTCGATTCTTTCGAAGCGCTGCAAAAGAACGAGGAGTGGCTCCTCGGCGACGCGGCGCCCGGCGCCAAGCTTGACGCGCTGGATGCGCGCGCGGCCCCTTACCTATCCGAGGTCCACTACACCATCTGGCATTACCGCCCCGACCTCAGCAACAACGTCGCCGGAGCGGACATACCGCACTCCCATTACTGGGAGGTGATCATTTTCCATATGCGCCCCGGTCACAACGAACAGTTCGAGGAATTGACGAAGCTTTATTGTGACGCCAACCTCAAGATCGGCCAAAACACCCCCTGGGCGACTTACGAAGGACTGACGGGTGTGACGGACGCCTATCTTGTCCTGGTACCGATGACGTCCCTCAAGGATCAGGACACTGCCCTGGCACATAGGAAGGATTTCGGCGCGGCGCTGGGCGATCAGGGAAAGGGCCAGATGAACAAGCTTTCCGCGGAGAGCGTGGCCAGCATCGAGGACAACATCTGGATGGTGATTCCGGAATGGAGCTACGTCGAGAAATCCTGGATCGAAGCCGATCCCCAATACTGGGCGCCTGAGCCGGCCGCAAAGCCCGCGCCGAAACCTGCCGCCGGAGCTGCGCCTGCACCAAAGGCTCTGCCCGAGCACTAAACAAGACCGATCGGAACACGAAGGGCGCCCTCACGCGAGGATGCCCCTCGTATTTTGTTCAAACAAGTGATTCGACGTTTCCGGCTTTACGGCCGCGGGGAGGGTCCAGATTGAGATACTGAGGTCCCCCCGAGTAACCCATAGAGCGAGAGGAAAACCATGTACAAACGGATTTTGGCTGCACTGTTACTGGCATTTACTTTGGGTGCCCTGTGCCCTGCGCTAGCAACCGCGAAGAGCACGCCCCGTACCGATTCTAGTAACTACAGGCATCGTTGGCATCGCCGGCATCATCGTGGACCAATAATAGTAATTAGGGGGTAAATGACTGGGGAGAGTCCCACGATTTCTACACGTAGCGGCGCGGGGGAAGTTCACACGCCGGGACAGTGGTGGGCGCCTGGACGCTTGTGGCTGATCATAGGAGCGTCGCTCATAGTCATCGCAGGTATCGTGCTGGTCGTGTTGGCCTGCAACTGGCCATACACACAACAGGCTGTCACGAAAGCGCTCCAGGACCGATTCGCCCGAACCGTCCAGATCCGCAGCTTCCGCAAAACCTACTTTCCACCGGGGTGCGTGGTTGAAGGGGTCAGTTTCCTGCACCGGCAACGCGAGGACCTGCCACCGTTGATCACGGTCCAGACGCTGACCATTCGAGGAAGCTACAATGGCCTTTTGCGGATTCACAAGCGCGTGGATGGGGTCGAGGTGAAGGGGTTGCACGTGCTAATACCGCCGCCGGGTCCGAGCGGCCAGCCGCCTAATGTGATGCCGTTGACCACCAGCACCACGGGCGCTTCGATCACGATTGGCGAGATCACCACGGATGGCGCTCTGTTGGAGTTTATGCCCCGGCAGCCGGACCAAGAACCCTTCAAGCTGTACGTTCATCAGTTGACATTGGACAACGTCGGTGAGGGCGGGGTCATCCCCTACCATGCAGCGTTGTTAAATACCGAGCCGCCAGGGGAAATCCGGTCGGAGGGTAGGATCGGCCCATGGAATGAGAATGACCCCGGCAGTACTCCGGTGACTGGTTCCTACACTTATGAGCACGCGAACCTGGCTGTGTTCGAGGGTATCTCAGGTACCCTATCGTCCCAAGGCAAGTTTAGCGGCGCCCTCGGCCATATCGATGCGAATGGCGAAATCGACGTGCCCGACTTCCGCGTATCCGGAAGCAGCCACACCGTTCACCTGATTTCGAAATTCCAGGCGGTTGTGGACGGAACGAATGGAGACACATATCTTCAGAACGTGGACTCGCACTTTCAGCGAACCACTGTGACGTCGAAGGGTAGCGTAGTCGGGCGCCCCGGCCAGCAGGGAAAAACAGTTGGGCTGGAGATGGCCGTGAATGAAGGCCACATTGAGGATTTGTTGTTCCTCTTTACGGACGAGAAACGCCCCTGGATGACCGGCAGAATCAACCTGCGCGCGAAAGTGGAAGTGCCGCCGGGGCCTCCGGGATTTTTGAGGAAGCTGGATCTTGCAGGCAACTGCGGCATTGGCAGCGAACGCTTCACGAACCCACACGTCCAGCAGCCGGTAAATGCATTAACCCAGAGTGCGGGCGGCGAGAACAAGAAGCAGCAAGCCGAAGACCCGGAAACGGTGCTCTCGGAGTTTAGGGGGCAGGTCTCGGTGAAAAATGGCGTCGCAACTCTGTCCCACGTCTCCTTCAGCGCTCCAGGCACGCGTGCGCAGCTTCAAGGCACCTACAACTTGCTGGACCGAAAAGTTGATCTCCATGGAGTTTTGTACACCAACGGAAAGTTATCCGACACCACGGCGGGATTCAAAGCACTGGTATTGAAGGCCGTCGGTCCGCTCCTGAAACAGAAGTCCGTTGCGGTGGTTCCCTTCTCAATTACCGGCACTTCTTCCAACCCTTCTTTCGCGTTGGATTTCGCTGAAAAACGCCGGGAATCCTCTCTCCCCGCGCCCAGCCCGTGAGCCACTACAATTCTTGCGAAACGCCACGGCTCCGATCTGTAGCACTGGTCTTCAACTTCATCGCGCGGCGCGGAGAAAAGCAGATCCTTCGCTGCGCTCAGGATGACATGTGCCGCCGGGGCAGAGCGGCCAACTGCGACGATTCTTTTTTGTCCCACCTTGCGCTGCGCGGTACAATAGCGCGTGCTGGTCAAAGGAGGCGGACATGTCCGAAATGATCATTCGTCCGACGATGAAATTCATATACATGGGCTACGCGGTCGTGGTTCTGATCGTGGCGGCTTTGGTCGTTGCGACCATGCGTTTGCAATGGCCGCCGTCGATTCCGTCGGCATGGCATCCCTGGATTCCCTGGTTGCCCGCGCTCCTTCTGCTCTGGCCGCTGAAACGCCATGTCCGCAACCGCCTGACCAAGATGACGATCCTCGATGACCGGCTGCGGTACGAAACGGGCCTTCTGAGCAGGACCACGCGCACCATCCTGGTCTCGCGAGTGCAGGATGTGAC
>JBAVYG010000388.1:0-1884 GCA_049698675.1 Terriglobia bacterium | reverse complement strand
CGCGTGGCGGAGCGACAAGCACTCCCGCTGTCGTCCCCACAAGCGCCAACGCAAGCACCTGCCGCCGCGTTTTGGCCTTGACCACAAACCAGGAAAACATTACGAAGAACAAAAACGTCATGGATCTCCTCCAATACGCACGATGCTTACCTTGTACTCTCTCGAAAGGCTGTATTGACTTCCCCGGACAGCTCGTCGGCGAGAGGTTTCACATCCGCCAAGCCTTGCGGAAACTTCTGCCCCAGCTCCCGATAAGAGTCGAGCAACGGCTGATGCTCGCGAGTCTTTAGGAACCATGTGCGGTAGCGACGCTCCCTGGGGAAAGTTGTGCAGATCCAGTAGTCAAGCGGGGTGGGCACGATCCGTATCGTTTGTGTGGTGTCAGCCTTATCGCCGAGGACCAAAAGGACTTCAGCATATTGCCCTTTGCGCGGCGCGTTGAACAGCTTGATCTCATTAAGCGCCACCGGGTTCAAGGAAAGGTGAGTCGCGAGTGGACCAACGTCGCCCGACTGTTGCCCCACGATCTTGGTGGTCGCGTTCTTCAGGATGCCAGGCCCGTGCTCGCGAGGCTGGAACTCGGTACCCACAAAATCCTCTACTGTCTGCGAAATGCCCCAGACGCTGGAGTTCCGCTTGCGAGCGGTTCGAAACAGTTGCACGACTTCCGGCGCCAGGGAGGGTGAATCGAGCAACGACCAGCACTCGTCAAGCACGGTGATGCTGGGTTGTCCCCTCCTTCCCGCCGCCCTGGTCGCCATCACATTGGCGATCAACATGCTCATAGCTGTTTCCAACCTTGGGTCTGAGCTCAATCCCTCCACGTCGAAGAACAGCCAATTGCTGTCGATCTTCAGCGATGTCGGGGCGTCGAACAACTTGGCATAAATACCTTTTTCTCCAGTCCACGAACGTAGCTTGATTGCCGCCAGCTTAGCCTCATCAATGGTGCGCTGCATCCGCTCCTCATCCCGCCATTGCGCCAGCTCTTCCCGCAAGTCATTGAACGTGGGGATGGGATTGGAATACCGGATGGCGCAGCGCTTATAGGTGCGTGCGATGGCATCGCTGATCAGGTTGTCAAGAAGGGACGTGTCGGAACCGGGACTGTCACCCAGCATGTGCCGGGTCAGGTTCTTCAGGAAGGCGATCTTGTCTTTGCCGGGAGAGGTTTCGCCCGGCGGCAAGTCCCAGGGATTTAGGGTTTCGCTGCCCTCAAGGTCCACTTCGATCACCCGGCCACCCATCAGTTCCACCAGCGGCCGATAGGAATCACCACGTTCCAAAATGGAAATAAGGGGGTTGGCGCGCGCCATCATGACCAGGAAAAGCTGGGCCATGAATGTCTTTCCACCCCCGCTTTTCGCCATGATGAGCATGTTGGCGTCGCCCAAGCTCGAATCGAACGGCGAAAATGGGATCAACCGGTGATGAGGAGTCTCAAAGAGCATGAGAGGCGAGTTCGGTGTCCCTTCCCATGGCATCTCGACAGGTAACAGGTCCGCCGCGTGGAGGGTGAGCACGTCAAGCTCTCTTTTGTTTTCCCCTGCCATCCCCGGAAGCCCTCCAAAAAACAGACGCTTCTGCGCCAAAGACTCCGGAATTCCACGGCTCCCGTTCATCCGAGCAATTGCATGGAGCACCCGCTGCCGGCGGTCTGCCAGGGTCCGCTCGGCTTCGTCGCGTTCCAGCCTATTGCCCGGCGGCCTGGATGTTCGTACCGCAACAGTCAGGCTCATCTGGCAACTCTTGAGCGAGCTTGAGATCAAGTCCTGCAAGACTTTCATCAACTGCTTTTCCGCCACCTGGGCGTCTACATTGACTCGGAAGCCCCCGTGAAAATCCCTCTGTGCCGCTGACATCTTCCGCAGTCGGCTCTTGTAG
>JBAVYG010000387.1:0-11481 GCA_049698675.1 Terriglobia bacterium | reverse complement strand
ACCCATGCGTCATGAGGGTCAGCAGTGGTAAGGTAATTACCTGGTGTGAGATTGCGGGCGGGTTGGGCCCTGCGAGGAAGGATCTCCTATGATCGAAGTTGAAAACCTGACGAAGCGCTACGGGCCGACTCTGGCCGTTTCTGACGTAACTTTCGAGGCCCAAAAGGGTGAAGTTCTCGGCTTTCTGGGCCCCAACGGAGCGGGAAAGACGACGACCATGCGTGTCATTACGGGCTATCTTCCCCCCAGCGAGGGCCGGGTGCGCGTGGCCGGATACGATGTGGTGGAAGAACCTCTGGAGGCCAAGCGCCGCACGGGCTATCTGCCGGAATCACCTCCCGTCTACCCGGATATGACCGTGACCGAGTACCTTGCCTTCGTGGGGCGGATTAAAGGTATACCGCGTCGCGAGCTAAAGTCGCGCCTGGCGGAAATCGCGGAGAGGTGCGCAGTCACCGACGTGCTCAACCGCCAGATCGGCAAACTATCGAAAGGCTTCCGGCAGCGCGTCGGCTTGGCCCAGGCGCTGATCCACAACCCTGAGGTTCTGGTTCTCGACGAGCCGACGGCGGGCCTCGATCCCAAACAGATCATCGAAACGCGCCAGCTTATCAAGGGCTTGGCGGGTCGCCATACCGTCATCCTCAGCACACATATTCTTCCCGAGGCCGCCAAGACGTGCCAGCGCGTGGTGGTGATCAATGCCGGCAAGATCGTGGCGGTGGGAACTCCGGACGAGCTCACTCGCCGCCTGCAGGGATTTGAGACCATCCTGCTGACCGTCGAGGGTCTGGCGGCGGATGTCAAGGAGAAGCTGCAGCGGGTCGAAGGCGTGAACCTGGTGGAGCCGCGCGACACCTCCGACGGCCGGGTGACCTACGAGGTGCACGCGGAGAAAGGCAAGGACGTGCGCGCCGAGTTGGCACGCGCCGTTGTGGAATCCCACTGGAAGCTTTATGAACTCAAGACCAGCGGCCTGAGCTTGGAGGACATCTTCCTGAAGCTCACGACGAAGGACTTGATTGAAGAAAATTAGAAATCAGAAAGCAGAAATCAGAAAAGGATAACTGGACATGCGCAATGTGTTGGCTGTTGCAGGCAAGGAACTCCGAGCTTATTTCCACTCGCCGATTGCGTACCTGGTCATGACCGTCTATGCCCTGATCTGCGGCTATGTTTTCTACAGTTCAACGGCGTTCTTCATGGCTCGGACGTTCCAAATGGAGGCGATGGGGGGCATGGGGGCGCCGCCGATGAGCCTGAATGAGAACATCATTCGCCCCATCCTGGCGGGCGTCATGACGGTGGTGCTGCTTTTCCTGATCCCGCTCATTACCATGCGGCTCTATGCGGAGGAGAAGCGGTCCGGCACTATCGAATTGCTGCTTACTTCTCCGCTCACCGACATGGAGATCATCCTGGGGAAATTCCTCGGGGCGCTGGCCCTCTTCGCAGTGCTCGAAGTGATCACTTTTATGTATTTCGCGGTTCTGTTCATTTATGGCAACCCCAATGCCAAGCCGCTATTGGCAGGCGCTCTGGGGTTTTTCCTTTACGGAGCCGCCTTGCTGGCTCTGGGCATGTGGTTCTCCACCTTCACGAAGAATCAGATTATTGCAGGCGCCGTGGGGCTGGCCGTTTTCCTTCTGCTCTTTCTGCTTGACTGGGTCACGGCTTACTCGAGCGGCCCGGTTGGCCGGGTGATGGCTTACCTGGCCCTGACCACGCATTTTGACAATTTTTCAAAGGGCGTTATCAACCTGGGCGATCTGGTCTATTACTTCTCCGTTGTGACTTTTGGAATCTTCATGACGGCACGCTCGGTCGAAGCCCTGAAAGGGAGGCCGTAAACATGGCTTTCAAAGACCATTTCGGAGGACGCGGCGGACGACGAGTCTTGGAAGGCGCGAATTTCGCCGTCTACACACTGATTGTCATCGCCATCCTTACTCTGGCCAACTGGTTTGTGAGCCGTCACGATCAAAGTTGGGACCTAACGCCGAACAAGAAATACAGCCTGGCGCCTCAGACCGTGAAGCTGCTGAAGAACCTGAACCAGGATGTGACCGTTTACGTGTTCGACCGGGAACGCAGCTTCGGGGAACGGCGTGACCTGCTGAACATGTTCTCCTCGGCCTCGCGGCGCCTCACCGTAAGGTACGTGGATGTTGACCGGCAGCCCTCGCTCGCCAGGCAATACGGGGTGCGGACCTATGGGACGATTGTGGTGGCTGCGGGTGACCGCCACTTCGAGGCCCAGAGCGACACGGAGGAAGCCCTCAGCAACGCTTTGATTCGCCTGTTCAAAGGACAGCGCACCGCGTGCTTCCTCGCGGGCCACGGGGAGCGGGACTTGGAGAACTCTGAGCGCATCGGCTTCTCGAAGGTCAAAAAGGAATTCGAGAACGAGAATTACCAGACTAAAACAGTGACCCTGATGCAGAAGATGGAGATTCCCCCGGACTGTTCGATGGTGATTGTCGCCGGGCCTAAGACCGACTACCTTCCGCAGGAGGTCGATACCATCCGCAAGTACGTGGCCGGAGGGGGCAGGGCCATGTTCATGCTCGACCCGGGCGTGGACTTGCCGGAGCTATCGAAGCTTTTGGCCGACTGGAATGTGACGGTCCGGAACGACCTTGTTATCGATGAGAATCCGGTCGCGCAGCTTTTCGGAACGGAGCCCACCATGCCGCTCATCCTCAAGTATGGCTCCAGCCCTATTGTGCAGCCCATTACCCGCCAGGCCTCGCTGTTTCCTTTCACCCGGTCGTTCTCGGTGGGGAAGGAATACAAAGCGGGTGTGACCACAGATTCTTTCTGTGAGACTTCGGATGCAAGCTTTGGGGTGGCTGATTTCAATCCCAACATGCACCAGGTTTCATTCCGCGCGGGGAAGGATATCAAGGGTCCACTTACGGTGGCGGTTTCGGGCACGCTGAGCGGGGAGGGCGAGAAGAAGGCGGAAGGCCGCTTTATCGCCCTGGGCACTTCCATTCTCCCCGCTAATGCCTTTCTGGGATTCCAGGCCAACCGCGACCTGTTCATGAACATGGTTAACTGGCTTTCGGCGGACGTGGATCTGATTTCCGTTCGGCCAAAGCCTCCGGAGTCCCAGCACCTGACGATGACCGCAGCGCAGATGAGCAAGGTCCTCTGGCTGGGCGTGATCGGACTGCCCCTCCTGATCATCTTGGCCGGCACTCTGGTTTGGTGGGAGCGCCGATGAGAAAGAAATACTTAACCACGCTGATCGCGCTGGTGGCCCTTGCCGGACTCTGGGGAATCTTTACCTATCTGGACAAGCGCGCCAGCCGCCAAACAGCGAAAGTTGAAGCCCCGAAAGAAGAGAAAATCTTCGCCCTGGACAGCAAGCACATAACCTCCATCACCTTTCGTCCCCGCGACGGCGAAGCTGTGACCTGCCAGCACGACGGGGGCACTTGGGCGATTGCTGAACCCAGGAAGCTTTCGGCCGACCAGGGCACGCTTTCCACGGTTCTCAACAACTTTACTACAGCCACGGTGGACGAGGTCGTCGATCCGCACCCTTCAGACCTGAAAGAATTCGGGCTTAATCCTCCCGCCTTTTCCCTGGAAGTCTCGACCGACTCTAAACCGCCCAAGTTCACTCTTCTGCTTGGCGATGACACGCCGACGAGCGGCGGGGTCTACGCGCAGGTGGCAGGTAATCCGCGCGTTGTCACTCTGGCGAGCTACTTGAAATCAAACCTCGAGAAGACCCTCTTCGACCTTCGCGACCGGCGCGCCCTGACCCTGGAGGCCGACCAACTTCGGAAGATTGAAGTGGATTCAAAGGGGAAGAAGTGGACGCTGGAGAAGAACCCTGAAGGGATCTGGGATCTCGTTTTGCCGCCCCCGGTGCGCGCTGACCGCTTTGCCGTGGATGGCCTGATCAGCCAGTTGCGCGCCCTCACCATGCAATCCATCGCCGCGGAGGAAAAGGAGAAGCAAGCTGCTTATGGATTGGGCTCGCCGGAATTGCGGCTTCAGTTGACAGGTTCCGGCGGCACGCAGACGCTGGTGCTCGGCAAGAAGGATAAGGAGGGCGATCGTTACTTTGCCCTGAACTCCGCGCTGCCGCCCGTCTTCACGCTCAATTCGACTTTCCTGACCGAATTCCAGAAAGACCCCGCCGAGCTGCGCGCCAAGGATTTGTTCTCTTATTCGAACTTCGACGTGAAGCGCGTGGAAATCGACTCTCCCAAGGGCCACAGCGTCTTCGACCTGCAAAAAGACAATCAGTGGAAGCAGACTGGAGGAGGGTCAAAGACGACTCCTGCCGCCAAGATGGACACCTTGCTCACTCGACTCCGCGACCTTCGGGCGTCTACGTTTCCCAAGGGGTCTGACCTTGCAGCATTCGGGCTGACCAAACCCGCGTATCGGTTCAAGGTGCAGTTCGGCGAAAAGAACCAGAGTGAGACGCTGGAGATTTCGAAAATCGGGGAGCATGTTTACGCCCGGCTTGCGACCGACCCTCTGGCCTGCGAGATGTCGAAATCAGCCTTCGATGACGTGGAAAAAGCTCTGGGCGATCTCTGATGGTAACTGTAATCCCTTAGAAACTGTGAAAAAGGCAAAAAGCGTCACGCAAAGTCGCCAAGCCCGGAAAGACGCAAAGAAGGGCCACTTTACCTGCTTAGCGTCCTTTGCGTCTTTGCGCCTTGGCGTGAGATGTTTTCCTTTTCGCCCAATTGTTTCATCCCCTCTCAGCTTATAATGCGAGTACCGAGAATCGAAACTGCGGTAATTGAAGCCAACTACGATTGGCCAATCGTTAAGTGCTGAGGCAAGAGGGCGAGGAGCAAGGGAAAGGAAGTTCCCCAGTCCCCAGCCCCTCTCACCTGACACCTTGAGCCTTCCTTTCTGCTCCTTGACCTGCCACCCATACATACCCTGGCGAGCTTTCCCGTTTGCCGATCCATAGGGGCAGCGATTACAATCGATGTGGATGGGTAGGGGCGAGGTGCATTGCCAGCCCTGCTGCCGTACATAATGGAAAGGATATCGGGATGGTACTTCTCTTCTGCAAATCATCTTTCTATCGGGCTGCAATCCTGCTCTGGCTTTTTGTGACCCTCGCTGGACAGATGCTGGGCGTTCCTCGTATCATCTCTGCAATTGCGGCCCCCTCGCATCCCGAGGCAACAACTCAAGCCGATGGTCCAGAAGATCCTCAACGCTCTCCCAGTGCGCAATCCAACGAGGAATCCTCACAGTCACCACTCTCGGGAAAACAGAAGCGTGACCTCCTGAAGGCCAATTTCGAAAAGATGAAGCGCGATGCGGGCGAGCTTGCTGACCTCTCGAAGGCCCTGCAGGAAGAGCTCAACAAGTCCAACGAGAATATCCTTTCACTGGACATAGTCGACAAGGCGGACAAGATAGAAAAGCTGGCAAAGAAGATTAAGGGGACCGCGCGGGGTTTTTAGGGAACAGGGAATAGGGAAAAGGCAACAGGGAACAGGGAATAGGGAACAGGCAATAGGGAACAGGGAATAGGGAAAAGGCAACGGGGAATAGGGGACAGGGAACAGGGAATAGAGAATAGGGAATAGGGAATAGGGAATAGGGAATAGGGAATAGGGAATAGGGAATAGGGAACAACCCTCAGTGAACCGGCTCCCTATTCTTTGTTCCCTATCCCCTGCTGTGCCATTCCCTGTTCCCTGTCACCTGTTCCCTGTTCCCTTCATGGTGTTGGTGTCGCGTCTGAGGCGGCATCCGCCTCAGCGGCCGCGCCCCCGCGAATCCGCATCCCGTAAAACGACCGGTATACGAAGAAATACGATACGAGGAAAAATACCGCGGCCAATATGTGCGCCAGACGGCCGCCGCTAGTGGCGGTCAGCTTGACCGCGAGCTCCACCGCCAGCAACCCAAAGAGGGTCGTGAACTTGATGATGGGGTTCAGCGCCACCGAACAAGTGTCTTTGAACGGGTCGCCCACCGTGTCGCCGACGATGGTTGCGTCGTGGAGTGGGGTGCCCTTCTGCTTCAGCTCGACTTCGACAATCTTCTTGGCGTTGTCCCACGCTGCGCCCGCGTCGGCCATGAAAATGGCCTGATAGAGCCCGAAAATAGCTATCGAGATCAGGTAGCCGATGAAGAAGAACGGGTCGACGAAAGCGAAAGCCAGGGTGGCGAAGAACACCGCGATGAAGATGTTCAACATGCCTTTCTGCGCGTATTGCGTGCAGATGGCGACCACCTTCTTGCTGTCGGCGACTGACGCCTTTTCCGCGCTCTCCAACTTGATATGCGCTTCGATGAACTCCACCGCACGGTACGCGCCGGTAGTCACCGCCTGGGCCGAAGCCCCGGTGAACCAGTAAATAATGGCCCCGCCGGTGACCAAGCCCAGGAAAAACGGGGCGTGCAACAGCGACAGCTTGTCCACGTTGGTCGTGAGGCCCAACGTGAGCGCCATGATAATCGAGAAGATCATGGTGGTGGCTCCGACCACCGCCGTGCCGATCAGCACCGGTTTGGCCGTGGCCTTGAACGTGTTGCCCGCGCCGTCGGCGGCTTCCAGCGTGTCCTTGGCGTGCTCGAAGTTCACGTCCACACCGTAATCCCTCTTGATTTCCTGCACGACGGTCGGGTCCTGCTCAATGAGGGACAGCTCATAGATCGATTGGGCGTTGTCGGTCACTGGGCCGTAGGAATCCACGGCGATGGTCACCGGGCCCATGCCCAGAAAGCCAAAGGCCACAAGACCAAAGGCAAATACCGGCGCCGCGAGCATGAAGTTTCCCAGCCCCTGGAGGCTAACCCAGGAACCGATAGCCATCAGCACCATCATGGTCAGCCCCAAGTAGTAGGCGGCGAAGTTACCGGCCACAAACCCCGAGAGGATGTCCAGCGACGCGCCGCCTTCCCTCGCCGAGGCCACCACCTCTTTGACGTGCCTCGACTCGGTGGAAGTGAACACTTTCACCAACTCCGGGATGAGGGCGCCGGCCAGCGTGCCGCAGGAGATGATCGTCGAGAGCTTCCACCACATCGAGGCGTCGCCGCCCAGGCTGGGAATGATCAACGCCGAGGCCACGTAGGTCAGCCCGATCGAAACCAGGGAGGTAATCCAGACGAGCGAGGTCAGTGGCGCTTCGAAGTTAAACTTGTCCGCGTTGCCATACCGGGCCTTGGCGATGGCGCCGTTAATGAAGTAGGCCGCGGCGGCAGCCACCAGCATGATGACGCGGATAACGAAGATCCACACCAGCAACTGCACCTGGATGACCGGGTCCTTCACGCCCAGCAGGATGAAGGTGATGAGCGCCACGCCTGTTACGCCGTATGTCTCAAAGCCGTCGGCGGTCGGTCCCACCGAATCGCCTGCGTTGTCGCCCGTGCAGTCGGCGATCACGCCCGGGTTGCGCGCGTCGTCTTCCTTGATCTTGAAGATGATTTTCATCAGGTCGGAGCCGATGTCCGCAATCTTGGTAAAGATGCCGCCGGCGATGCGCAGCGCGGCCGCGCCCAGCGACTCGCCGATGGCGAAGCCGATGAAGCACGGTCCCGCGTAGTCTCCCGGAACGTAGAGCAGGATGATGAGCATCATCAGGAGTTCGACCGAGATCAGCATCATGCCCACACTCATTCCGGCCTGGAGAGGGATCTGGTAGGCGGGAAACGGCTTGCCCCGAAGGCTGGCAAAGGCCGTGCGGGAATTGGCGAACGTGTTGACGCGAATTCCAAACCATGCGACCCCGTAACTGCCGCAAATCCCGACCACGCTGAACGCCAGGATGACGACCACGCGCAGGGCTTCATATTTCAGCAGCACGCCGAAGTACAGCAGAATGATGACGGCGATGAAAGACCAGAGTAGCAGCAGGAACTTGCCCTGCTGGATGATGTAGGTCTTGCAAGTTTCCCAGATCAACTGGGACATCTCTGCCATCGCGTGGTGGACGGGCAGGTTTTTCAAGCGGCTGTAGGTGACCAGGCCAAAGAGCAGTCCGAAGATGCAAAACAGAATGCCGATGGTCAGCAACCTGTGGCCGGTGACGCCGAGGAACTGGACCTGGGAAAGGTCCGGAAGCTTCAGATTGGCTTCGCCGCTGGGAGCTGCCTCGGGGGGCCTTGCAAAAGCTCCGGCAGCCCCCACCAATGTCACGGCAACGCTAGCCGCGAATGTCTTAGCCATTCGGCGGCGTTGGGACCAGGCATTTGCGACCCAAGCGCGCATGAGCCGGAGGAAGCCCTCGGCTCCTCTTCTGACGCGATTCGAAATGACTTGCATCTCGGTAGTGCCCGTGTCTGCACCCAGCACCTGCCGGGCGAAGAAAAATGCCACGATTAGTGAAAACAGACTGATACTCAGGATTGCGGGAAGGTACATCAAATTGCCTCCGATTGAATCTCCTTTACTGTTCACCCTCAGCGAGGATGGGACCGGATTCTCCGACGGTATTTCTTCGGGAGAACTTCCTTAAGGAGAGCCTAAAGTGTACTTGCAAGAGCCACTCATTTTATCATGCGCAAGAAAATGGTCAAGAAGAGCAAAAACTTGGTAGCGTCTCAGTTTGATGATGTAGCGGCGAGTTTACCTCGCCAAATGGCCGCGTGAAGCCGCCTCTACATCAAACTGAGACACTACCAAAAACTTTGTGTCAAGCCCAATTAGAAATATTGCTTGTCGCGTGTAACTCTGCGTTTCCAATAACACCCTTTCTTTTCAATAACATTCCTGCATTTTGCGCGTAACTAGGTTTGTTTTCTATAACATTCCCGCTTGCCTCTCGATTGTCTAAACTCGATCCTTTGTTTTCAATGACATCCCCGCATCGGTCGTTCAATTTTAAGTCTTCCACCGCTTCCGCGCTCTGCGGGGCCTGGGCCGAAATGTCGCTTTCCACGACCTCCTCTGTGCTCTCCATTCTCACACCATCATCCTGATCTTGGCTGGCAGGGGCGACCGGGCGGTCGGCAGCATCCTTCCGCAGCCTGAGCAGTATCCTCACTTTGCGGTCGATGGAGTGGTCCAGGGCGGCTTCCTGGCGCAGCATCGTCTTCCACGTCTCCCCTTCCGGGGCAAGGCAGGCGTCCCGTTCGATCGCCGCTCTCTCCTCATTCGCCTTTTGCGCGTATGCGAACTCTTCCCGCACGCTGGCGATTTCCTCTTCGAGCAGGCGCAGAAGTTCCTGGTATTCCGGCTCGCCCGGCGGCTGATAGCCCGACTCGCGCAGGAGCTCCGCGTATTCCCTGTGCTCTCGTTCGTCGGGGACGAACAGAGGGTCACTGAAACGGTGCAGCAGCCCGAAAATCAGTCCCTGTCGCCACCCGATCATACCTCTGTAAAGAGGTTCCACTACGGCGTACTGGCGCTGCCGGAAGGTGCGTTGCTTGACCTCCTCCCGTACGAGTTCAAGAAAAGAAAGCATCTTTCTGGGCGCCACCCCTCGATCTGTAGACTCGGATAAGCTGACGTCAAGCATCTCGTGCTGGGAGGCGTCGAAGGTGACGCGGGCCATCTCCTGCTGGCGGCGGTGTTGCCAATCGTCGATCCCCTGCAAGGCGCGCCGCTTCAAGCCTTCTTCCGCCCGCTCCAGCCTTTCGCGGCGCCAGTAGAGCCAGGTCAAGTCGTCGATCTGCTTCTCCCAGAGCGCGTCGCCGGGACCGAAGGCGCTCATGAGTTGCTCGGTGAGGGTTTGGAATTGTTCCGGGTCTTCGCCCAGCGCGAGCATTGCCTGGCAACGATTTTCGTCCCTGACGCGTCCGCCGTGCTTCAGGGCATTGAGCTTGGAGTTCTGCTTGGCGGCGGGGCTGCGCGGGCCGGTAGAATGCTGGGCATTGTTGCGCGCGGCGGCGAGCAACGCGGGCGTAAGTTGCGGTGATTTGCGTAAAGACATGGTTCCTCCTGGGACGGGGTTTTAGTTTAACGAGGAAAGGACTTCCCCGCGGGTTGGACTTTTCACATGAGTAGGCTACCACGGCGGGGAGGCGCTGTCAAGAGACAATATGTTCACAGGTGTAGCCCAGGACTTCTTCAATTGAATCATTGATTCATTGGGTCATTGAAGGGCGGCTGAAGGGCAAGAGCAATTATATTGTGAATTGTGAATCCCGGATTGTGAACGGAGGTTCTACGACATGAAGATCTGGAACCCGAAGAAGCGAGATGGGAAATTGAATTACACGCACAGCAATCCCGTGAAAGGAGGCCTGGTCAAGCACCCGGGCGAGTGGCCGTGGTCTGGAATGACGCTTCGATATTGGGCATGGACAAAATGCTATGATGGCGTTGACGTACCGAGGGGCGCATACATCCCGACAAAAACCGCCGGGACGTATGCGCCACCCGCCTGTGAGAGTGGAGTCCCCGTCCAAGATGAGCCGATGGCGAAAATGGTTCGGGGCATGAGAGCCATCAACGCCTTTACGACGGACAAAGCGAACCTTCCGACAGCTCCTAAATGAACCAACGCGCGGGTGGCGCATGCATGCCTTGTATGTATGCGCCCGATGGTGAAGGTTGTCGGCCCGCGGGTACTGGGCTTGTTGCCAGGGGCGCCGACATAAAAACAATGTCGGCGCCACCCAGCAAGCTCACGAGAAACTGCAGGGATTCTTCGTCCGCCAATAAGAATGGCGGACTCAGAATGACAAGGCCGGGGGTGGTCGCACCTACTTCACGGCGTTGAATCGCTTCTCGATTTCGGCCCAGTTCACTACCTTCCACCAGGCGGTGATGTATTCGGCCCGGCGGTTCTGGTACTTGAGGTAGTAGGCGTGCTCCCAAACGTCGAGACCCATGACGGGATACTTGCCCTCGATCACGGGGCTGTCCTGGTTGGCGGTCGAGTAGATGTCGAGCTTCCCGCCTTGAGCCGTCAGCCACGCCCAGCCTGAGCCGAAGCGTCCGAGAGCGGCAGCGGTGAATTTCTCTTGGAACTGGGTCAGGCTGCCGAAGGTGCTCTGGAGGGCCTCCGCCAGATGGCCGCTGGGCTGCCCGCCGGCTTGGGGCGCCATAATCTGCCAGAACATGGAGTGGTTAATGTGGCCACCGCCATTGTTGCGCACCGCGGTTCGGATGTTCTCCGGAACGAGGCTCAAGTTGTTGGCCAGCAGTTCCTCGAGGGTCTTGCCGGCCAGGCCTGGCGCCGACTCCAGCGCCTTATTCAAATTGGTTACGTAAGTTCCATGATGCTTGCCATGGTGAATCTCCATGGTCATCTTATCGATATACGGTTCCAGCGCGTCGAAAGCGTAGGGCAGCGGTGGAAGTGTGAATGGCATAGAAGCTCCTTTGGTTGGTGCGATTGATGTTTCCCTTACTTACTTCCCAATGGATTTGATGCAGCCGCCTCTTGAAAGGCTCAACTTCTGTGGCGCGCATCGAGGGCAGTTGTCGGTTGTGCTGTCAGCCATCCCGCCGCGGCGGGTCAGCTATCAGCTTTCGGCCTTCAACTGACCCAACCTCCAGCAAAGGGTAGTGGGTCAATTTGATGT
>JBAVYG010000386.1:0-4319 GCA_049698675.1 Terriglobia bacterium | reverse complement strand
AAGCTCCCAACCGCGCCGCTCTCGACATATGATCTCCTAAGCGTCCCGCCGCATAAAGTCCAAGACAAACTTGTCGTGGCTCTTCTCCAGGTCCTCGAAGGCGCCTTCGATCACTATATTTCCTTCGTGGAGTAGTGCCAGCCGGCCGGCGATGGTTTTTGCGCTTTGCAAATCGTGCGTGACCACGATGGATGCCATGGCATGTTCCTTTTGCAGCTTGAGTATCAGCTCATCAATCTCGCCGGAGGTAATAGGATCCAGTCCCGCGGTGGGTTCATCCAGCAGCAGGATGTCGGGGTCGAGCGCCAGTGCCCGCGCCAGCCCCACTCGCTTCTGCATGCCGCCGGAAATATCGGAAGGCATCTTCTTGAGATCCCCTTCCATGCCCACACTCTTCAGCAATTCCTTGACTCGATCCCGCCGCTCGGACTCCGGCATTCTTGTATTGTGCTTCAGTGGAAAGGCCACATTCTCCTCCACCGTTAGCGAGTCGTAGAGCGCCGCCTGCTGGAACAAAAAACCCATCTTCTTCCGGATTTCGTTGAGCTTGCCGAGATTGATTCCGGTAATCTCCTGCCCGTGGATATTCACCGAGCCCGCGTCCGGCTTCTGTAGCCCGATGATGATCTTCAACAAGACACTCTTGCCGGTACCACTGCGGCCGAGCACCGCGAGCGTTTCACCGCGGGCGACAGTCAGGTCAATCCCGTTCAAGACCACCTGGCCGCCGAAGGACTTGCGCAGACCTCGCAGCACCACGGGCGGCTCGCCATTCCTTTTCTCAAAGTTCTCTATCACGATGCGGTTACAGGCCCCTTTCAGTGCCCCGTTGCGAACTCCTCAGCGCCGGTCTTCATGGAAAGAACATGACGATCAGTTTCACCAGGATAACGTCGGCCAGGATTACAAACAGCATAGATAAGACCACTGCGCTCGTCGCCGTGCGCCCCACGCCCTCGGTGCCTCCCCGCGTCCGCATTCCCTGAAAGCACGCCACCAGCCCGATGATCAGGCCGAATACCGCGGTTTTGAAGGTTGGCGGCAGAAAATCGTTGAAGGCGAAAACGCTGAAGCCGTTGTGGATGAACTGTTGGAAGGTGATCGGCTCAATCAGGGCATCGGCCACCCACGCCATTACCACCCCGCAGAAATCGGCAGCGAGGGTCAGGAGTGGCAGCACCAGGATACAAGCCAAAATGCGGGTTGCGGCCAGCAGCCTGTAGGGATTTACGGCTGATGCCTCGATGGCATCGATCTGCTCCGTGACCTTCATCGATCCTAACTCAGCGCCGATGCCAGCTCCCGCTCGGCCGCAGACGACCAAGCCGGTAACGATAGGACCGATCTCATGGATGATCGAGAATACGACGGCGGCGGGAAGCAATGAACTGGCGCCGAATCGAACCAGGCTGTCGCGGGTTTCAAGGGAGAGGATGGCGCCGATGGCCGCGCCCGCCAAAGCCACTAGAGGGAACGATTTTGATCCTATCTCGTCGATTTGCCGGGCGAGCTCCCGGAATTCAAAAGGTGGCGTCAGGGCAGACCGCAGAACTTGCCAGGAAAAAAGGCCCAGTTCACCGAACCATTCGAAAAACCCGTTGATCAGACCCCTGCTGGAACTCGCAGTGGAGGACATGGGTTCAACCTACAACCTCAGAAGCAAGCCCTATTTCGACCTTGTTCCCCCGCCGGCAGTAACGTTCATCAATTCCGTCGCGCGCTGATCGGGCCGCGAAGTACGGACCTTCACTTGAGGCTCGGCGGTGAATTGTCTGGACAGTGGCCTTAGCATACGGTTACTGAGTCGTGGCGCCTCGCCTCGTCGTCGGCTCCTTCGTTACGTACTGCAGTCTGATGTAGGCCGCGGCGGCGCGTACGCGCACCGCCTCCTTCTTGTCGTCCAGCAGGGGGACCAAGTTCTGCCGGAATCCTGGGAAGGGATGCATCGCGACCAGGTGAACGGCCGCTGCGCGCACTGACCACTCCTTGTCCGACAACGCTGATCCCACCGCATCAGCCAGGGCTGGATCACGCGAGCTTCCGATGAGCAGCAGAGAGGCGGCCCGGGCCGAAGAATCAGGAGCCGTCAGGATGCCTTGTGCCGAAGATAATCCTAACCCGAAACCCGGCACGGGCGCGAAACCTGCTGCCCCCACGCCGACGGTAATGAGAAGCTTAGTGGGAGTGTGCAACATGCGCAAGGCGCTGCGTTTCTCTTTGCTGAGATAGCTTGAGGACGCTTTAGACTCTCTGCTGACCACGGCGAGAAGAAACTGCTCGCCCTCGGGGTCGTGGAGCTGGTAAAGCACCTTGGCTGCGGCGAAGTCGACTTCGGGAACGGGATCCTGCAAAGCTTTCTTCAAAAGAGGAAGGGTCCGGTTGTCCTTGAAGTCACCCAGGGTGACAACCACCGCAATCCGGACCGAAACGTCGTGGTCATCGAGCATCGGGGTGAGAGACTCAAGAGCGTTATCTTTCACCCCCACCAGGCTCAGGGCCTGTGCCGCGCCTATTCGAACGTCCGGATTCCCGTCATGGGCGGCGTCGTTGAGCATGCTCAGGCACCTTTGGACGGTATCGGCGGGTTGAGTCTGCCCAAACGCCAGCGTCGTGCCCAGCAGCATAATCAGTATCCAGATACGCACAGTGATTGACTCCTTCCTATTTCGAGCTTGGGCTGAAGGCAGCGGATTATCGCCAACGGGTAACCCAAGCAGGTTCGTGTTGGCTCACCTCTACACACACTGACCTCGTTGAGGATATTCCCCCCGAAATGCACTGTCTGTTCAAAAACGACCAATGGCCTGAGCAAAGTTGCACAGCATGGCGTCCGGACAATAGACGGTAGGCATACTCCCTGATGAAACCGGCCGTGCAAGCGAGCCTCCGACTCCATGATGTGGAATGAGCAGTTTTGACCAAAGGTGTGAGCCGTTCTGAACTGACACTGAATCAAGCCAAGGGTAAAAGAGGAAGTGCTTCCAGAATATGGTAGTGGGAAGCGGCGGTCGCCGGTCGCCTCCTACCCCCTTGAGGACGCCCGGCAGAACCGGGAAGGAGAATGCAAACATGCCAGGGAAATACGCTGCGGTGTTGGGTACATGCCGCAATTACTCCAGCGTGGAAAACGCTGATCAAAGGAAAAACATGAAAACGCTTAAACTAACCTTAACCATACTCATGCTGCTCGCAGTTGGGAGCCTGGTGGGCTGCTCAAGAACATCCACGAAGTCGCCTGATGTTTCTGACAGCATCCGCACTGCGCTCGATCAAGCTGGCCTCAAAAATGTCTCCGTAACGCAGGATCGCGACAAGGGTGTAGTGACCCTGGGCGGAAACGTCGCGAGTGAGGATGCCAAGGCACAAGCTGAATCCATTGCAAAGTCAATCGCAACGGGGCAGGTTGTCGCGGACGAGATTGCTGTGATTCCTCCTGGTGTTGAAAGTGATACAAAGACGATGAACTCGGATCTGGACAAGGCTATCGACAAGAACTTGGACGCTGCCCTTATCCAGAACAAGCTCCGCAAGGGCGTCGAATACAAGGTCAAGAGTGGCGTGGTGACGTTGACCGGCGAGGTTAATTCTCAATCCAAGCGCGCCCGCGTCGAACAAGTGGCGTCAAGCGTTCCAAACGTGCAGCAGGTGGTGAACGAGCTGCAAGTTAAAGATCAAAAGGCCACCTCCACGCCGTAAGAGCCGGGAACGCGCTCTGGGCCGCATGACCTTGCAACTCTGTTTGCTCAAGAAGGAGATGACATGTCATTTGGAATTTACTCTATTGGATTCGTGCTCGTGATTGGCGGGCTGATTTACGGCGCCTGTTTGATGCATGTCCCTGCACACTGGATTGCCGTGGGTGCGATCGTACTATTGGGCCTGGGGGTTCTGATGGGTGTCAAAGCAACGCGCCAAAAGGATCCGGCGGGATAACGGTGGTTGTCCCTACGTCTTTCGGGCAGCCCCCGATAGTACCGCGGGCTATAAATATTGGCAGCCCGAGATGGCCGCGCGAGATTGTCTCCGTCAAAGCTCGCTTGCTCGAAACCGGGCTGGAGCGTTGCATGCTGAAGCGGTCAGGTGTAAATTTTCGGTTGGCCGCGAAGTCAAGGCGGAAGTTCTGATCGAAGCATTTTACTAACTGAGAGGAGATTCCCATGGGACTGATTTTGCTAATTGTCGTTCTGCTGCTCTTGTTCGGCGGCGGCGGAGGCTATTACGGATATCGGAGATGGGGTTCGGGTGGAGGCCTTGGAATCGTCGGGGTGGTGCTGATCATTTTGGTAGTCTTATACCTGTTCGGCGGATTCCATCTGACG
>JBAVYG010000385.1:0-2550 GCA_049698675.1 Terriglobia bacterium | reverse complement strand
CGCGTGGCTCAATCAACACATATTCAACGTCAAACTTTCCGCGGACGTCGTGCCTGGATTTTTCGTCCATCAGCTGAATTCCAAGCTCTCTGAGCTGATCGCCAAGGCCCATGGTGGAGTTGGCCTTCAACACGTGACCAAAGGTGTCCTAGAAGGACTCACGCTAGCACTTCCTCCCGTTTCTGATCAGCACCGCATCGTAAGCCTCCTGGACGAAGCCGACGAGTTGCGGCGGCGGCGGGAACAGGCCGACCGCCGCACCGCCGACCTCATCCCCGCCCTGTTCTATGAAATGTTCGGCGAACCTCTGAAGGGTCAACAGAGATGGGACTACAAAACGCTTGGTGATGTTCTTTCCGCCATTGACAGCGGGTGGAGTCCGAGTTGCCCTGACCGGGTTGCAGCCCCGAATGAGTGGGGCGTGCTAAAGCTCGGAGCGGTTACATCCTGCAGATACTTGCAGAATGAGAACAAAGCGCTACCGGATGACGTTGAATCAAGGCCTGGCCTTGAGGTGAAAGCTGGGGATATCCTCTTCACGAGGAAAAACACGCACGAACTGGTGGCCGCTTGCGCACTCGTAGCCAGCACACGGCCACGCCTGATGCTTTCCGATCTCATTTTCAGACTTCGGATTTCGGGGGACGCTGAGGTTATCCCAGAATACCTGTGGGCTCTCATGGTCAATGAGGTGATGCGCAGAGGGGTGCAGCGATTGGCGAGCGGGTCGGCAGGCTCCATGCCTAACATTTCGAAACAGCGCCTAAGGGGAGTCTCGATCCCCGTGCCGCCGCTCCTGCTCCAGTGCCAGTTCGCCGCCCGAGTCGCAGAAATCCGCGCCCTCGAGGCCCTCCAAGCCGAAAGCCGCCGCCGCTTGGACGATCTCTTCCAGTCCATGCTCCACCGCGCTTTTCAAGGTGAGCTATGACCGGATACCTGCTGGACCACTGGCGCTATACCTGGCCGGACGTGTGGAGCGTGCTTGCCCGCTCACCGAATACTGGCCGACGGGTCCGCTGTTGGTTTCCGTTGATTGACTGTTCCATTGAACTTGGCTCAAGCCGTTGGCCATCCCCATGCCAGGCATGATTTTGATGAGCTCCGCCGCATCGCGGCCCTGGATCGTCATTTCGCTCACCATGTCCTGGTTCGGGGACGTGCTGTTTTCGCCAGTGTCCAGCGGCGCCACGGCAGCGGCAGCGCTCACGACTTCGACCGTCGTCGTCGCCCCGGCCACCTTCAGGGCGATGTTCGGCAGCGTTCTGCTCTCGTAGGCGTCCAACACGATGTTCCTTTGCTCCCAGGTGGTGAACCCCTTGGCCGAAGTCATCACTCTGTATGAGCCCACCTGAAGTAGCGGGAAGCTGAAGAAACCAACGCTGTTCGAAACGATGTTCTGAGTCGCGTTGGTGGCCTCATTCTTTAATGCCACGTTGGCGCCGGGAATAACCGCGCCGCTTGTGTCAACGACCGTGCCGGTCAAGGTGCCTGTTACTGTCTGACCGAACGCGGGCAGTTGAGAAACTACAGGACTGCAATAAACAGGGCTGCAAAAGCTGCCCCGCCTCCAACTTGGCGCATTCCCAGAGCCCGCCAAGGCTGGGGACAGCCGCATTGGTGCAGGTGATGCTTTTTCATGGATTTTTTCTCACTTCGCCTCTGATAGGAGCCAAGACCGACCAGACTTACACACGCAAACTTCCCTCGCGCGTACACCAGACACCTGCGCGGTAACACAAGGTTAAACCTGTTAATTTTCCTCGACTGCTCGTTACTCCGATAACTGGCTTGTTTTCAGTACGGCACGGCTGGGGTTTCACCTGTAATGGGTAACGCGGTGTCAAGCCATCAAAAATGTTACGCTACACTTTACAATCAATGGCGCTTGGTGATATCTTTATGCCAGTTTTTTGCCTCTGGTCTACGGATATGGCGATGCTGGCTCACAACCACGACGAGAGGGGTGAGCTCGAGAATGTTCTCAGTTCGGGCATCTTCGCCAAAGCCCCTGGGCAGGCCAAGCTGCTCAAATACATTTGCGACGAGTACTTCCTGGGTAGGGCCGACCGAATCAAAGAATACAATCTGGCCACGGAAGCCTTGGGAAGAGCAGCGGATTTCGACCAGAACCGAGACGCCATCGTGCGGGTTGAAGTCCACCGGCTTCGGAGGAAGCTGAAGGAGTATTACGAAGGCGAAGGAGCAGGGCACGCCCTCCGCATTGTGATTGACCCCGGGCACTATGCGCCGCGATTTGTTCCTCGAGACGAATTGCCTTCGACTGAGCTGGAGGCTGATTCGGGACCTTCCGAAGTCCGCGAAAACCAGAACTTCGAATTGCCGCAGCGGATGGGCCGGGGAGTTACAGCCGATACCAAGCCGTCGGGTCTTCATGCCTTGCCCATTGCCGTGGGAGCGCTTGTTCTTGCCGTTGTCATGGCGGGAGTTCTTCTTGAATGGCGGAAGCACCTGGGGGCCTGGGTGAAGGCATCGCCGGCGGCCAGTCCCTCCTCGTTGGCGGGATCCCCGGTGCTGGCAGGAGCGTTGGAC
>JBAVYG010000384.1:0-7527 GCA_049698675.1 Terriglobia bacterium | reverse complement strand
GGCCTGAGGAAAGCGGCAGCAAGCTGCCGCACTCCAGAAAAGAGTCTTGAGGTTCGACAATGGTTCCACTTGCACACGTGTTGGCCCTCAGCGTCGCCCTTTTCGTGATTGGCGCCGCAGGGTTTGTTTTTCGGAAAAACATCATCACGGTTTTCATGTGCATCGAGCTGATGCTCAACGCGGTCAACTTGGCTTTCATCGGTTTTTCGCGCTATTTGGGAAACCTGGACGGGCAGTTGTTTGTTTTCTTCGTGATCGTGGTGGCGGCGGCCGAAGCGACCGTAGGCCTGGCCATCATCATCGCACTTTATCGGAACCGAAACACACTCAACATTGAAGATCTCGATTCGATGAAGATGTAGGTAAGCATATTGGGCAATGCCAGCGATTCCTGACAAGTCGAAGGTCGAGAGTCAAGTGCAAATCAACGGGAAGCGCTGAGGCCTAAGAACTGATAACTGAACACTGATAACTGACGACTCATAATGGAAATCCTGCTCATCCTCATGCTGCTCCCACCCTTAGTGGGGACAACCTTGAACGGCCTATTCGGCCGGCGTTTTTCGCGGGCAGCGGTTTCCCTGGTCGGATGCGGCGCTCCAGGACTCTCCATGATCTTCGCGCTGCTCAGCGCTTGGACGTATTCAAACTCCACCAGCCAACCTGCGCCTTTCATCCATAGCTACTTCACTTGGATTGAGTCCGGGAATCTTCGCGCTGATTATGCCCTTTACTACGACCGGCTCACGCTGGTCATGACCCTGACGGTCACCGTGGTCGCCTTCCTGATTCACCTCTACTCCAGAGGGTACATGGAGCGCGAGGGCGGCTACTATCGTTATTTCACCTACTTGAACCTCTTTCTCTTCATGATGCTGACGCTGGTGACCGCCGCCAACTACCCGCTCATGTTTGTGGGCTGGGAAGGCGTAGGTCTCTGTTCCTATTTGCTCATTGGCTTTTATTTCCGCAAGCAGTCGGCTTCCGACGCTGGGAAGAAGGCGTTCATCGTCACACGCCTCGGTGACGCGGGATTCACCGTGGGCGTGGCGCTGCTCTTCTGGACGTTTGGCTCGCTGAATTTCCAGCAAACTTTTGCAAACATCGGCGCGCTCCATGCCGGCGAAGTACAGGGGACGTTGACGGCCATTGGCATTCTGTTTTTCCTCGGCGCGGTGGGGAAATCAGCCCAGATTCCACTTTACATTTGGCTTCCGGACGCCATGGAAGGTCCTACGCCGGTCAGCGCGTTGATCCATGCCGCCACCATGGTTACCGCCGGGGTTTACCTTGTGGCGAGGTCGAACCTGATCTACTCACACGCACCGCTTGCTCTGGAAGTTGTGGGCGTCGTTGGGTGTGTGACGGCGTTTTATGCGGCGACGATTGCCCTCACCCAAAACGACCTCAAGAGGATGCTGGCCTACTCCACCATCAGCCAACTTGGATACATGTTCATCGGCTGTGGGGTTGGGGTGTTCGCTGCCGGAATCTTCCACCTCATGACTCACGCCTTTTTCAAGTCTCTCCTCTTCCTCGCATCCGGGAGCGTGATGCACGCTCTGGACGGCGAACTGGACATGCGCAAGATGGGCGGCCTACGGCACAAGATGAAGACCACTTTCCTGACCTTCTTCATTGCGACGCTGGCCATTAGTGGAGTTCCGGGGTTATCAGGATTCTTCAGCAAGGATGAAATCTTGGCCGGGGCATACGAAGGACCCCTCGGCCAGCCATGGCTGTACTGGCTCGCCGCCCTCACAGCGGGTCTGACGGCCTTTTATATGTTCCGCGGGCTCTTCATGACATTTTTCGGGGCTTCGCGGATGGAGCCTGAGGTCGAACACCACGTGCACGAAAGCAGCTCTAAGATGACGGCGCCGCTGCTCGTGCTGGCGTTTTTCTCCATTGTCGCGGGCTACGTGAGCTGGCCGAAGGCTTTTGGGGGAAGCGAAGGCTTTGACCGTTACCTCGAGCCTGTGTTCAAACCCTCGGAGGATTTCCTGCGGGCTTCTGCGCATCATGCTGGTCACGGGCTCAGCGGTGGCTCTTTAATGGTGTTCGCATTGCTCTTCGCAGCGGCTGGCATCCTCGTTGCCTATTGGTTCTACCTGAGATTCACTGGCTGGCCGGCCCGCATGGCGGAGCGCTTCAACAGCCTGTACGACGTACTGATTCACAAATACTATGTGGACGAGTTTTATAACTGGTTGATCGTCCGCCCACTTCGAGTAGGGTCGGAGAAGATTCTCTGGCGGCGCGTGGACGAAGAAGCTATTGATGGTGTCATGGTGAATGGAACGGGTGAGACCGTGGCCGAAGTTGGAAGCGTTCTGCGCCGCGTTCAATCCGGCAATATACGAAGCTACGCCTCATGGGTCCTGCTGGGGGCCACGCTTTGGCTGGTTTACGTCCTCTGGCCGCGGTAAGGCAGGTTTCAGGTGTCAGGTTTCAGGTGCCAGGGGAGCGGTGACGAGCAGGGGCCAGAGGAGAGAAGGTAGACAGTAGGCAGTAGGCAGTAGGCAGTAGGCAGCGGGCTGAAGGCTGGAGGAGGTTTCTCCCTACCTGCCACCTACTACATGCTGGTCGCAACTGACCACGGACTACGGACAACGAACAAGTGACTAGCGCAAGTCGGTACATATTTGGCTCAATCTATGTCCTGGGTGGCTGAGCATCTTCTCACGATCGCAGTCCTTCTGCCGCTAGCGGGAGCAGTCATCATTGCTTTCCTGAGCCGCGAGCGCGCCCAACAAATTCGCTGGGTAGCGTTGGTGGCTTCGCTGCTTACGTTCATCGTGACCGTCGTGCTTTACGCCGGCTTGCGGGGTGACACCCCCGGCATGCAGTTTACCGAGTTCCGCCCCTGGATCGCCATACCGGAGATTAACTATCACTTGGGTGTGGATGGCCTGAGCGCGCTGCTCATCCTGCTGGCAGGATTCCTGACGCCCCTTTGCGTGCTTGTGTCCTGGAGCAGCATCACCCGGCGGGTGAAGGAATTCTTCATCTTCCTGCTGGCGCTCGAGACCGGAATGATCGGCGTCTTCGCGTCGCTCGACCTTGTGCTTTTCTTCGTCTTTTGGGAAGTCATGTTGATACCGATGTATTTCCTGATCGGCATTTGGGGTCACGAGCGGCGGGTCTACGCGGCAGTGAAGTTCATTCTGTACACCATGGTGGGCTCCGCCCTCATGCTCGTGGGCATTCTCTACCTTTACAGCGTCACGGGAACTTTCGACCTGCCGCGAATCGTCGGGGCATTCACGAGCAGTCCTTTATTGTCTCCCTCCACTGAGCGATGGCTCTTCCTCGCCTTCTTTGTGGCCTTTGCGATCAAGGTCCCATTGTTCCCGTTTCACACCTGGCTGCCCGATGCGCACGTTGAGGCGCCTACGGCGGGCTCCGTGATTCTGGCCGGTGTGCTGCTGAAAATGGGGACCTATGGCATGCTGCGCTTCTGCCTGCCACTGTTTCCTCACGCCTCGCGCGAGTTCGCCCCGATGGTCATCATCCTTGCCATCATCGGAATCATCTATGGGGCGCTGGTGGCGATGGTCCAGCCTGATTTGAAGAAGCTGGTGGCCTATTCCTCGGTGGCGCATCTTGGGTTCTGCGTGCTGGGGATCTTTGTTCTCAACACCCAAGGGATGGAAGGCGCCATTTACCAAATGTTCAGTCACGGCGTTTCGACCGGCGCTCTTTTCATTCTTGTCGGACTACTCTACGAGCGCCGTCACACGCGACTCATCAGCGAGTTTGGCGGCCTCGCCACTTCTCTACCGGTCTACAGCACGTTTTTCCTGATCGTGACCCTTTCTTCCCTTGGTCTCCCCATGCTGAATGGGTTCGTTGGCGAGTTTCTGATCATTGTCGGTTCCTATCATAGCCGAGCGATATACGCTGTCCTGGCCGCCTTGGGTGTGGTGCTGGCCGCCGTCTATTTGCTCTGGATGTACCAACGCGTTTTTTATGGCGAGATTAGGAATGACAAGAATAGGAATCTTCCGGATTGCAACGCGCGTGAGAAGCTCATCCTAGCCGCCGTGGTGATTGTGATTCTTGCCATGGGGGTTTATCCCCAGCCTTTCTTGCGACGCATGGATCGTAGCGTGGCCGCTATCATGTCGCGCGTCGAACTGCGAGTTGCGGAAGTCAGCAACGTGGAGTTTGGAATAGGGAGTGAGAGAATTCGGCTTTCGCCCTCTCCCAAGGGGAGAGGGTGGACCGCGACCGGCGCTTTCACCAGCCGGCGCGGGCCGGGTGAGGGGTCCTTTGCAGAGCAAGGAGGTGTCGGAGGGGCCGGCATGAAGCAAGTAACCCCTCACCCGGCTCGCTACGCTCGCCACCCTCTCCCCAAGGGAGAGGGCTGTTTTCCAACTTGGGTCCCCCTGTGTCCAGCCAAGGATACGGGCACCGATCAGGCTCCCTCCCCCGGGGGTGGCCGATGATCACTTTCCAGCCGACCGACCTGATGCGGATTCTCCCGGAAATCATTCTCTGCGGATTTGGAATCCTGATCATGGTCCTCGACCCTTTCGTAGCTCCAGGGAGAAGATCCTTGCTCGGGTGGCTTGCTTTGCTGGGAGTGCTGGCTGCGGCGGGCGGCACTCTGCGGACCTCCGATAATCCGGGGCTAGCCTTCGGCAGGTCCATCGCTGCTGACCATTTCAGTTTCTACTTCTTCTACATTTTCTTGCTGGTCGCGGCACTGGCGGTGCTGGGCTCCATCAACTACCTCGAGCGAGACGGTCTTCAACACGGAGAGTTCTACGCGCTGATCCTGTTGGGCACGACGGGGATGTGCTTCATGGCCTCATCCACCGACCTCATCATGGTGTTTATCGGCCTCGAGATTTCTTCCATTTCCACCTACATTCTCGCCGGCTATAAGCGAAAAGACGCTCTCTCCAACGAGGCATCGCTCAAGTACTTCCTGCTTGGCTCGTTTGCCACAGCCTTCTTCCTTTACGGGATTGCCTTTGTTTACGGATTGACGGGCACCACCAACCTGCTGGAGTTGAGCGGACGGCTTGCCCACCCGGCGCAGTGGACAATGCTGGCGCGCGTTGCCCTTCTCTTGATGTTCGTGGGCCTGGCGTTCAAGCTTTCGACTGCCCCTTTTCAAATCTGGACGCCGGATGTTTATCAGGGAGCGCCTGCGCCGGTGACGGCGTTCCTTTCGGTTGGCCCCAAGGCGGCTGCCTTTGCGGTTCTTCTGCGGATTCTCCAGGGAAGCTTGGCCTCCCCCGGTTCCACGAGCTTTTGGGTAATCTGGGTCTCAGCGATTCTGACCATGTGCCTGGGCAATCTCGCGGCCCTCTGGCAAACGAACATCAAGAGGCTGCTGGGATACTCGGCGATTTCTCACGCCGGTTACGTTTTGGTCGGTGTGGCTGCGGGAAGCCACGAGGGCACATCCGCCGTGCTCTTTTACCTCACGGCTTATGCATTGATGAATGTGGGGGCATTTGTATTGATCGCCCACTTGGCCGGAAATGGCGAGCGCTCGACGCAAATTGACGATTACACGGGGTTGGCTTACGTCCGGCCTGGCGCCGCCGCTTGCTTGACCGTGTTCCTGATTTCTCTGGCCGGCTTCCCGACCACGGCAGGGTTCTTCGGAAAGTTCTTCCTTTTCCGCGCCGCCATTCACTCGCACTTGATAGGTCTCACCATCATCGCTTTGTTGAATAGCGTCGTCTCCGTGTACTACTACTTTCGAATCGTCGTCGCTATGTACATGCGGGAAGGCGAAACCGAGGCCTCAACAGCCTCTTTGCCCATGGCGCTCCGAACTGCCTTGGCAGTGAGCGTAGTTGGTATCTTCTATCTGGGCCTTTTTCCCAACTTATTCCTGAGCTTTTCAAATACGGCCGGGATCCCGCTCCCGTAACGCAAGCAATCTGTGCTACCTGCCTTCTCACAGAACAAAAGAGGGGAGGCCGAAGCCTCCCCTCTTTTCACCGAACCGGCACAGAATCCCCATTCTATCAGATCGTCACCTTGGCGAAGATGATAGCAAAAGTGTACAGTGCCATCGATTCAATCAATACCAGCGCCAAAATCAGGGCAAACTGAATGCCGGGCCGGGCGCCCGGATTGCGCGCTAAGCCTTCGCAAGCTGCTGCGGTGGCCTTCGACTGGGCATAGCCACAAACTGCGGAAGCAATCGCCATAGCAAACCCGGCAGTGATAATCACCCACTTGGTATTCTCTGCGCTGCCCCCACCGGTCGTCGTCCCCTGGGCGAATGCCGGCGCCGCAACTAGAAAGGCTCCCATCAGTGTCACAAACATCGCAACATAACGTTTCACTTTCTTCCTCCTCTGGACTCTCCCCCACCTTGGGGCGAGTTCCCTATGAATTTCCGCCAGTGGGTGGTTTCCCGCCGACCCTCAAACCAGCAGGACTCACACTCGCGGTCTTGGTAGGGGCGGCCTCAGGCCGCCCGCAACAAAACTAGTGCTCCTCTGAAACTGCCATGCTGATATAAACGGCAGGCAAGAGCATGAAAATGTACGCCTGCAAGAGCGAGACAAAAACGTGCAGAGCCATAAACACCGCAGGCGCCACAATAGGGACCAGCGCCCCAAATACGGCCTCAAGCAGATCACCCACCATCATGTTAGCGTAAAGACGCACGCTGAGTGAAAGCAGCCGGCCTAGGTTCCCAATGACTTCAATCGGAAACATAATGACGGCGATGGCCGCCATCGGCCCGCAAAGGTGCTTAAGATAGCCAATCGCCCCATGCTGCCGCAACCCTTGAAAATTGTAATAAAGGAACGCTGCCACAGCGCAGCCTAGCGTCACCTGAATGTGACCCGTTGGCGTCTGCAAGGTCGGTATGAGCCCCAGCAAATTACACAGAGCGATGAAAATCCCGAGAGTCCCAAGCATCGCCACGTAACGGCCGCTCCCGTGGCCGATGATTTCCTCGGACATTCCCTGTATGAACCGCACGACGACTTCCATCAAATGTTGAAACTTGCCGGGGTTTTCAACCGACAAGCTCCTCCGAAGGATAATGACTCCCACTGTCATCAGTAAGATGACAAAGACTTCCATCGCCACGTAATTCGGAATCGGATGGGCCGGATCCGAAGACGCCTGGCCAACCTTCGCCAGTAAAGGCGTTAGCACGCCCCCCAATAGTTTATTCAAGATTGCCGTAAACCAAAGTTGATGTTCCATGCTTCTTCTTAAAGAGTCACGACGTCCTCAGGACGGATGGGGTGAAAGTAATCCCTCCCCAAGCTGGATAATTGCTTCAATCAAAACCCCGGCAACGGGGACAAACAGGCCCCCCAGAATCGCCATAGGAGGCAACCATCCAGTCTTGAAAAAGACAAGCACTAAACCGAATGCGACAGGATATCTTATCAGGAATTTTGCCACCACCGACCTTGGAATTCGGGATTGGCCGGGCTTCACGAGGACCTCCACTGCATCGTGAAGCCAATAATAGTTCAAGATTCCCAGTGCAGCCCCTACGGCAAAACCGACCGCGATTCTATACTGTCC
>JBAVYG010000383.1:0-8522 GCA_049698675.1 Terriglobia bacterium | reverse complement strand
GCAAAGCGTTCCTGATCCCGCGCGCCAAAGTCGCTCGCGACGTCGTGCCGCGCGCCCTAATGGAAAAGGGCGGGCGCGTAGAAGTCGTCGAAGCTTATGAAACCGTGGTTCCTCAACTCCCCGTTGGGGAATTGCAGCGCCTCCTTACCCCGCCCCCGGATGTCATTACCTTCACCAGCTCATCAACCGCCAGCAATTTCGCCAAGCTGGCGGGCGAAAACAAAGTCGCCGAATTGTTGCGCGCAGTCGCCATCGCCTCAATTGGCCCGATCACCTCGCAAACAATCAGGAAGCTGGGACTCACTGTGACGATTGAAGCAAAGCAGTCTACGATTCCAGGGCTGGTAAGGGCCATCGAAAGGCATTTCAGGGGCCAGACGCCGGGGGAATGACGATAAGACAAGAATCAGAAGTCACGAGGCGCGGGCCTGGGGCATAAGAAAAAGTCTGAAATCAGCAAGCAGACACGAGGTAGAATATCAGTTTTAGAACGAGTAATTTCAGCGGAGAAGCAATGACTATTCCACAGATTGACCAAGTTAGAATCCGCGAGTTCTGTAAGAAATGGAAGGTTGCAGAATTTGCGATTTTCGGCTCTGCCCTGCGCCCCGACTTCGGGCCTGACAGCGATGTTGACGTGCTCGTCACTTTCAAGCCTGATTCGAAACGGAGCCTGTTTGACTTGGTCCAAATGGAGGAAGAACTGAAAGGAATGTTTGGCCGCGAGGTTGACCTCGTTTCCCGGCAGGGAATTGAGGCCAGCCGGAACTACCTTCGCCGCAAGGCCATTCTGGGTTCAGCAAAGGTTCTCTATGCCGCGTGATACAGGGTATTTGCTCGATATCCTTGAAGCAGCACGACTCGCCTCGGGCTATGTTCTGGGCAAGACGAAAGAAGAATTCCTTCGCGATAGCCAGTGTCAGGATGCAGTGATTCGGCGCCTTGAGATTATCGGAGAAGCGGCGCGCCGGATTTCGGAACCGACACGAGCAAGGATTTCGCAAATTCCATGGGCCGCGATGATCGGAATGCGAAACCTGATGATCCATGAATATGACGACGTCGATTTGCAAGTCGTCTGGGATACCGTCCAAGAACATCTTCCAAACTTAATCCAGGCCATCGAGCCGCTGGTGCCGCCACCCGAGAGTTGAAGGCTGAGTCGAGGTTATCGGCCGCGATGGAATCCCTGGATTGCCTGACAAGTCTGCAGCACATCGGGATCCAGGAATACGAGGCAGGCGTCGGGAGGCCAGTGACGAAATCAGCCGATGTGGTGATTGTGGGTGGAGGGATTGTCGGGTCGAGCATTGCCTATCACCTTACGGACCAGGGTTGCAGCAACGTGCTGGTGCTGGAGCGCGAGGCGCACCAGGGGCTCGGCTCGACAGGCAAGAGCATGGGCGGCGTGCGGGCGCAGTTCGCCACCAAGGTCAATATCCAAATGTCGCTTTACTCGATTCCCTTCCTTGCGAGGTTTGAAGAGCTGACTGGGCACCCGTCGGGTTACAGGCCGCAGGGCTACTTGTTTGTGGCCAGCAGCAAGGGGCACCTCGAGTACCTGCGGGCGAACCAGGCGCGGCAGGTGGAGCTAGCTTTCGAGCAGGCTGAGTTGCTCAAGCCGGAGGACGTGTTGCGTATCGTGCCACAACTGGGGGCGGACGACGTCGTGGGCGGGAGTTTTTGCTCGACAGACGGATTCGTAGACCCCTACAGTGTGATGAACGGATTCGCGGCGCGGGCTGTGGAGCGCGGGGCGCGAATCGAAAAAGGCGTGGAGGTCGCCGCCATCCTGTGGGACGACAACGGAGTGGTTGGCGTTGAAACCAGGCGCGGGCGCGGGCAGACGCGGACGGTGGTGAACGCCGCCGGGCCCTGGGCTGCGCAGGTGGCGCGCATGGCGGGCGTGCAGTTGCCCCTCGAACCCCTGCGCCGCATGCTTGTGCCCACCGAACCTTTTCCGCAGATCTCACCCCAGGCGCCCATGACCATCGATATGGCGACGGGTTTCCACTTCCGCCCGGAGGGACTGGGCCTGCTGCTGGCGTGGAATGATCCGGAGGAGAAGCCGGGATTCAAAACTACTTTCGATTCGGCGTTCGTGGAGAAGATCCTGATGTGTGCGGTGAAGCGAGTGCCGTGCTTCGAGGACCTCCAGGTGAATCCCGCGCGCGGCTGGGCCGGCCTTTACGAGATGACGCCCGACCACCACGCGATCCTCGGGCCGGTTCCCCAGGTCCCCGGCCTTTTCCTCGCCAATGGCTTTAGCGGCCACGGCGTCATGCACTCGCCGGCGACCGGAAAGATCCTGGCGGACCTGATTCTGAACGGAACGTCGAGCCTCGTGGATACGCGCGCACTCGGCGTCGAGCGCTTCGCCGAAGGGCGCTTGATCGAGGAAACAGCGGTGCTTTAGGTTGCAGTGACAAGTGTCGAGCAGGAGTCACCCGCTAAAGGTTGAGCAGCTCGCGGAGCTTGCGGGTTTGGGCTCGGGAGACAGGGATTTCCGTCTGCTTGCGATCCTGCATCTTGAGTTGATAGGAACTCTTGAACCAAGGGACGACTTCCTTGATGTGGTTCACGTTAACCAGGTAGGAGCGGTGGACTCGCCAGAAAACCTTGGGATCGAGGTTGCCCTGCAGTTCTTCCACCGTGCGGAAGTTGGATTGGCCTTCGAGATCACGCGTGACAATGCTGATGACCCCGTCCTCGATGCTGGCGAAGATGATTTCCTCGGAATCGACCAGGAACAAGCGTCCCTGGCTTTTCACTACCAGCTTGTTCTTCTGTGCCGCAGGGCGCTCTTCCATCATTTGCACCAGGCGGTCGAGCTTGTCATGGGTTGACGCCGCTGTTTCGCTCATGTGGCGCAGCTTGGCGACGGCCTTCTCCAGTCGCGGCTTGGCGATGGGCTTCAACAAATAGTCCAGGGCGTTCACCTCGAAGGCCTGCACGGCGTAGTTATCATAGGCTGTGGCGAAGACAAAGTAAGGAAGACGGACCTTCTTTTCGAGCAGCTTCTTGATGACTCCGAAACCATCCAGGCCGGGCATCTGGACGTCAAGAAAAGTAACCTGAGGATTCAACTCGCGGATCAGGTTCACGGCTTCCACGCCGTTCTTCCCTTGCCCAACGACTTCCACCTCCGGAAACCCCTTCAGGAGGAACGCCAATTCGTCGCGAGCGGGCTGTTCGTCGTCCACAATCAAAGCCGCAATCTTCATAAAACACAATTTACTCCTGCAAGCACCATGACTACAAGCGCCACGGTGGCGCTCCGCCCTGCCAATGCGCCCATTATACCCAACCTCTTGCCCGTTGGGGCCCAGAAAAACAAGGGGGGAGGGCAGACGTGGCTCGAATTTGAAGATTCGCAGTATAGCGACAACGCACGCGCTTTGTGCTAGCATTGCCGCTGTCGACAAGTCCTACGTTCGCTGCGGCAATCGCCCGCACAGGCGATAAGCCGCAACAAATTTCGATAGAGACCCGGTGAGGTGCGAGTATGAAATGCTGGGCTGTTTTCGCGCTCGTTCTGGGGAGTGCCTTCGTACTGTCTCTCGGCTCGTTGCAACTCTCTGCCCAAGTTTGCAGTGACGATGAAGGAATGGTTAACTATTACAGGAAGAATGTGACGGACCTGGTGGAGACCGTAAAGAAGGAGAGTCTTCAGGATTTCGAGAAGGCTTTTCACCAAAAGGTCATGATGACCCACCTTTCGCTCTTTGGCGGCACGGTGGACAGGTTGCTCGATTGTCTGCAAAAACTCGCCAGCGACCCTACCACCCTGAAAGAGGATGCCGATGCTGCGAAAGGCAAAATCGACGCTTACAAAAAGCTCAAGGATAGGATAAAGCAGGACCGCGATGCGCTCAAGGCTGTGCAAACAGGAAAGGATGCCAAAGCCCTTATCGAGAAAATCGCTTTCACCGGTTGAGGAGGCTAATTCGAGCCTCGGGTTCGTGCTCTTCTTGGACCGCCCTTGCGAACTGGCCAGAGGGTTACATCTGCGGTCTCTGCGCGGCTCTCTCACCCTGTCTGAGTAAACCAAAGACGGAGGGTGTTTTTCGTGCCTAAGCGGCTTCATGTCCTCAAAAGCACAGAAATCTACAGAGGCAGGCTTATCCGATTGAAAGTTGACCGCATCATCGAGCCGGGCGGTGTCAGGGCGGAGCGGGAGGTAGTTCACCACGCGGGCTCGGTGGTGATTCTGGCCCATTCGAATGATGGCCGCATTGTACTGGTGAGGCAGTACCGGTATGCCGTGAAACAGTTTCTCTGGGAATTGATCGCTGGGGGTCTCGAACCTGGAGAAAGACCTCTCGCTGCCGCGCGGCGCGAGCTCTTGGAAGAAACCGGCTATCGCGCTAAGAAATTCCGGCTCTTATTCGACTTCTTCCCCAGCCCAGGGATACTCACGGAGAAGATGTTCCTGGTCGAAGCGACTGAACTCACACGGTCAAAAGCTCAACCCGACCCCGACGAGCGGATCGAGGTTGGGCACTTCTCGCCGGTGCAGGTTATGAGGATGATTAAGTCCAGGCGCATTCGCGACGCCAAGACTCTGGTGGGACTTTTCTGGTTATTTCTTACCGAATCAACTCACGACTAATTCGTAACATTTCGCAAGGACTTGGGCAGCAACATTTCTCTTGACAAGCCTGCCCTGCAAAATATAATTGCTGAGCGGTGAGGAGTCAGCAAGGTGTTTCGTCGGTTAGGTGTGCGTAGAGGGTAGCCGAGGTCCTGTGGGATTCTCGGCTTTTTCTGTTCTTGGACGCGCCGACGCGGCGGTAACCGCAAAGACCAGTTAAGGAGGACGCAAGTGGCAAGACTTCAAGGTAAGGTAAAGTGGTTTAACAACAGCAAGGGATATGGCTTCATCGGCCAGGAGGGCGGAGCTGATGTTTTTGTTCATTACTCGGCCATCCAGGGTGAAGGCTTCAAGACCTTGCAAGAAGGCGACACGGTTGAGTTCGAGATCATTCAGGGGCAAAAGGGACCTCAAGCCGACAAGGTCACAAAGGTCGGGTAATCAGCAGCATCCGTTTGTGCAATTCCTGGCCCAACCCCAGCGGTTGGGCCTTTTTATTTCCCCCGTCCCAAGGCTGTCAGCCGTCAGCTTTCAGCTCTCAGCAAGCAGCCCACTGGCTATTCTTTAGCTGACCGCTGACGGCTGAAAGCTGAGAGCCTCATTGCTTTTGTCTGCCAACAAGAGCTTGATTTCTGAGCGGCGGAGCAGGAGAATAGGAACTAACTCAACGACCGGTTCGGGGAGAGAGTGAAGGATTTCGCCCGGGAGGCGCCTTTCCAATTCGGAGGGGAAAGTGGATCTGGAAGCGCTTCTGCGCAGTGCTTTGATGAGGTGAAACTGAATGGATAGGGCACTCACGGCAATCACGGTGATAGGTTTTCTCGCGATCACAGCTTGGGCACAGGAAAGTGATGTGCCCGTGGCGCTGCCCCACCGGAACGGCCTGGGAGCAGCTAGCACGGAATCCTCCATGCATTCGGGCAAAGTCACCGTCCCCGCAGAAACCCAAGTCAGTATTCAGATGCTCTCCGGGATCCACACCCGGGTCAACCACCCAAACGACCTCGTCACCGCCCGTCTGCTGCAACCCGTCTTGGTGGACGGGCGCGTCGTGCTGCCTTCCGGCAGCATTCTCGATGGCCGCATCACCATGATCCGCAATTCCGGCCATGTTCACCGTCCCGCGGAGCTTGGACTCCGCTTTGACAAGATCGTTTTGCCCGACGGCCAAGCTGAGCCGATGGCAGGTGTTCTGGCGGTGATGGACAAGTCCAGCAAACTTGATCTGCACATCGACGCGGAAGGCCATTTGACCGGCGGGCGCGCACTTTCGTGGAAGACGCTTCTAGGTGGAGTTGGACTGGGAAGCTTCGGTGCCATCAAAGCTGTGGCGTCCGGTGCTACAGCCGCTTCTATGGGTCTCTCCTTCGCGGGCGCCGCGGTGATCGGTTACGAGATCCTGTGGCCGAGAGGGCACGAGGTGAATCTGCCCCCCGAGACTCGTTGCCTGATTCGCCTGAACTACCCGCTCACGGTTCGTGTTTCCTGGTAACCTGGCAGCCCCTGTCGCAAGCCGAGCCGTCCCAATTTTAGGGGCGCGGGGATCTCACTAAGTTTCAGGCCCGAAATCCAGGATGTTGAATAGCCTTCTGCATCAAATACTCAGCAGTCCTTCCGCTGTGCGACCTGCCATCTTGGAAGGCCGGTGGGCGGGGGATGGCGCCTGGCAGACTTGGCTGGCGACATACCCGGTCAGCGTGCTGGAAGGAGGTCTCGAGGCATTCCAAGAGCTTGCGCCCTGGATTACGAAGCACGCGCAAGAGTTTCCCGCCGGCGCTGCGATCGGTTTCCTTTCCTATGAGCTGGGCCGTCACTTCGAGCCTGTCCCACTCGTGGTGGACAGTTCCCTGCCGGATGTCTCCTTCGCCTATTATCCATTCGTTCAAGCGCTGCCCTTCGAGGAAACCAGGGGGGAGGAAGAGCCCTCGGCTGGAAACACCAGATTCGCGGCTAACTTTGATCGTGCCTCTTACCGGAATGCGCTCGCGAAGATCAAGGCTTATATTGCCGCCGGAGACATTTACCAGGCAAATCTGACGCAACAATTCACGGTGAACCTCGGCGGAACCCCCGCCGAGCGAGTCTTCGGACGAGTGCGCCGTAGCCTCGCGCCGTTTCGCGCCTTCCTGAAGAGCCCGGCTCGAACGATCATCAGTAACTCGCCGGAGAGATTCTTTCGAGTTTCAGGCGACCGGATCCTCGCCAGCCCGGTCAAGGGCACGATTGCCCGCCAGGGCGATGAGGAGGACAAAGTGAAATCGAGGTTGCTCGCTAGCGCCAAAGACCGGTGCGAGAATGTGATGATTGTTGACCTTTTGCGTAACGACCTGGGCCGTATCTGCAATTATAATAGTATCCGGGTGCGGCTTTGGGAGACGGAACGTCTGCCCCACCTTTTGCACCTGGTTTCTCACGTCGAGGGAACGCTTCAACGCGGAGTCGGAATTCGCGAAATTCTGAGGGCGTTGTTTCCTTGCGGCTCGATCACCGGCGCACCCAAGATCCGGGCGATGCAAATCCTGGCGGAGACCGAACAGGTCGCGCGAGGCGTCTCCATGGGCGCGCTGGGCCTGATTCGCGGCCTTCCCGGGTCGGATTACTGTACAATGGATTTCAGCGTTGCGATTCGCACCATGTGCATTGCAGACGACCGGGCCGTGTTCAATGTGGGGGGAGGCATCGTGGCTGACTCGCAGGACGAGGGAGAATATGCGGAGCTAATGCTCAAGGCCCAGCCACTGCTCGAAGCTCTCGCCGGTTGCTGAAACTTCTAATTGAAGGACTTACTCAAATTTATGGACAGCTTGATCTTTCATAATGAACGCCTCATTCCTTTGCAAGACGCGTGTCTCTCGCCGGGCCAAATGGGATTGCTGATGGGCTGGGGCGTGTTCACCACTCTACGAATATACGAAGGGAGACCATTCGCCTTCGACCGCCATTGGGCCCGGATGTCGCATGACGCGGAACGGCTGGGGATGAACCTCACCCACGAGCAGGAGGCCGTTCGCCTGGCCGTCATGAAGCTGGCAGAGGCCAATCATCGGCCTGAAGGCATGGCGCGGGTGTCGTTCGTGAAGAACCACGGAGGACTTTGGGGGCAGGCGGGCGACCGTCCCGAAACGGACCTGCTGATCTTCACACGGGAACTGGTTCGGTGGCCGGCGATACAGCGCCTCAAGCTTCAACCGCACGCCATTTACTCTGCGACGCGGCTGGCAGGCCTCAAGATGTTATCCTGGGTTCAGAACGTGGCGCTGCTTGAACAGGCCCACGCAGAGGGATTTGACGACGTTTTGCTCCTCAACGAGAGCGGCCACATTGCGGAATGCACGTCGGCAAATTTCTTCCTGGTCCGCGGAGGCAAGGTGTTGACCCCGCCACTTTCTACGGGCTGCCTGCCAGGTGTCACCCGAGATGTTCTGCGTGAGGTTGTGCCGCGGGCCGGTTTCGAGCTCGTCGAGGAGAATCTGACCACGGAGGACCTCTCCTCGGCGGCCGAAGTCTTCATCAGTTCCACCACCCGCGAAGTCGCCGCCGTGGCAAGCATCGACTCGCAATGGCGCTACGACGCCCCGGGAAAGACAACCGTGACGATCGACCACTCCTTTAAGGATTATGTCAGATCGCATTTGAGAGCCCTTTAAGAAGTGCCATCGCGCCTTCCTTCACAAAGGCGCGTACGGGGTTGAAGCGCGCATGTCAAACCCCGCCGGAGACGCGCTGCCGGATGCAGGGTTGGTTCCCCATCGGATCGGGACGGATCGCGGACCACCCCGGTGCGGACTGTGGGGCGACCGTCCAATGCGGCAGGGTCGCGTCAAAGTCGCGGAAAAAGCGGCTCTGCCGCCTGCTGTGCGGAAAGCCTCTGGCTTTCCGGCGCAGACAGCCTCCCTTCTTCCCCTCGGCTCGGCTGGAAGGCTCAGCC
>JBAVYG010000382.1:0-6057 GCA_049698675.1 Terriglobia bacterium | reverse complement strand
CCTAATCTGGCCGAGGTCGAGTCTGCGCCGGTATGTCTTGCTCTCCAGGTATACCACCATCTCTCGGGATGGTCCCAGTTTTAAGTGAAGACTCCCGTCTGGATTGGCCAGCCCGCCACCGTAAAGGAGACTGACTGAATGAGTATGAAAGTCGGGAACGTTTTCGCAAAGGGTTTGCAGCACCTTAGCGAGAGTTTCTGGGCTCAAATGCTCAAGGACAGTAAGGAACGAATACGTTAGCCTATTCTCAGGCTGCTGGTATTGACTTCTGAAGATGTTAGTTTCCATTTGCTTTTCCCCTCCGGCGCCCGTGTCGCGCCCTCATTGCCAACTGGCGGCATTCGTCCGTGATGTCGCGGCGTTAGCGGTTCCCCCGTGACCTTGATGGGCAGGCGGAGGCAAAGAGGCCATAGACCTGCCCAGAAAAGCAACGCAGCTGTTCGATTCACGATCTGTTGGATAAGATCAACCAATGCGTTCGTTTCCCCCTCCGGCGACGCAGGCACCAAAAGCCACGCCGACCGTCGCCTGAAAGGATAAACTGCTGCTATACGACGCTACTCGCATGTTCGACGTACATCGCGTCGGCGTGGATACTCAGTTTTCGGAGTGCGTTGGCCTCGGGCCAGGGCACGCGCCCGACGGTCGTAATGTACTCCTGGGCTACTTTCTGGGCTTCCGCCTTCATCCCCAGCTCGGCGTAAACAACCAGCAGGCTGAGGAGCGCAGCACGATGAACTGCTGGCCCGTGAAAGGGGTCTTCTTGCTCCACGCTTGCTGCCTTTTCAAACCACTTCAGCGCCTCATGGTGCTCCCCGCGTCGAAAGTGATACCAGCCTGTAACGTAGAATAGATCGGCGCGACAGCACGACTGCATTGAGTCAGCGAAAGGCAGCGCCGCGCGCAGGTGTTGAATTGCCTCCTCGCCTCGACCCAGAAGGGTAAGGACACTGCCGAGGGAAAACCGCTTTTCGGGATCGTGACGAGAGACAGCGACGTCCGATTGTAGGCGGGTTGCACGTTCGGCCGACTCGGCAAGCGCCCCGCGCAGTCGCTCCATCGCTTCGAAGATTTCAGCCAGACCTTTGCTGGAAAGGTCTTCGGGGGCCTCAACCAGCGCCCGTTGGTAAAAGTCAAAAGCCCGCCGGTGCTCGCCCCACTTGTCCGACCTTCGGGCTTCCCAGATCAACTCGTCGAAGCGCGGGCTTGGAGTTGGTTGGGACGCCTCGCTTGGTGCACGAGACTCGGTTGCAAGCAATGGCGTACCATGCAGGGATATGCCCTGTTCTCCTGGTTCCACATATCCTCCAATTGTCAAAGATCGTCGGGTTCCACAACCCTATTTACAGCAGGTCTCTTGCCATCTGCGGGTGTAAACCGGAATTTTCGATTTGAGCTTTCTCTTTTCGTATGAATCCCACGCGGAAAAGGCTGCTGGAGCGCGCCATCCCAAGTGATACCGTTCAAAGCATGAAACCACTTGGACGGTAAGTCGGCATATCGGACAAGTGCAAAGTCGGACCCAATCTGTCCGGGGAGCGCCTAGCGGGAAGCTATCCGCGGTCGGGCCATGGCGCATCCACATCCCGCGAGACCTGCTCGGGAGCTTTAATTTAACACCTATACGGCCAGCCGCTAGCACCCAGCCCCCAACCCCTGTTTTTCCCTGAAATCTAAAGCTTGTGGCAGCGCGGTGCTGTCCTAATTTCGGGTGTAGCGCCGGCTTCCAGCCGGCAAAGAGCCGCCAAGATGGCGGCGCCACGTTCAAATTGGGACAGCACCGGCAGCGCAATTCGTTTGCCTCTGAACGTGTTTCTTGGTAAATTTCCTAGTTCGCTTTGAAGTCGGTGCGTCGTTCGTGCGCAGGTTGCTTCGGGATGGCGCCGAGACTCCGATTCATCTGACCATTGAAGGAGCTGAAGCTCGATATGGCGAATAATTCTAAAGGCACCATCGGGATTCTTACTGGAGGGGGCGATTGTCCTGGACTCAACCCCGTGATCCGGGCGGTGGTCCGACGCGCTGGGCAGCTCGGATACAAGGTTTTGGGTGTGAAAGACGGCTGGAGGGGAATGCTGAAGGCTGACGCGGAGCCGCTTACTTTGGATTCCGTTTCCGGGATTCTGGTGCGCGGCGGCACCATCCTGGGCACGTCGCGCACCAACCCGCTGAAGAAGGAAGAGGACAAGAAAACATTGCTCGCCAACCTCAAGACCATGGGGATTGACTACCTCATAGCGGTGGGAGGCGAGGATACGCTGGGGGTCGCCCGGCAACTCGTCAATGACAACGTCAAAATCGTCGGCGTTCCCAAGACCATCGACAACGACGTGGACGGCACGGACCAGACTTTCGGATTCGACACGGCTGTCATGATCGTTACCGAGGCGATAGACCGCCTCCACACCACGGCGGAATCGCATCACCGTGTGATGGTGGTTGAGGTGATGGGGCGCCATGCAGGATGGATTGCGATGATCTCCGGCCTGGCAGGCGGAGCTGATTGCATTCTGATTCCAGAGGAGCCGAAAACCCTCGAGGAAATCTGCGAGGTCATTAAACGGCAGCATGCCAGAGGCAAGAAGTTCTTCATCGTGGTCGCTTCGGAGGGGTTCCAGCTCAAGGGCCAAGACGCACTTGTGACCAAAGACCAGCAACTCGACCAGTTCGGCCACGTTTTGCTGGGCGGCATCGGCGAGCGCCTGGCCAAGCTCATCGAGAAGCAGACCGGGTTCGAAACGCGCTCCACGGTGCTCGGCCACATCCAGCGCGGCGGTTCGCCCACTGCTTTTGACCGCGTGCTGGGAACTCGCTACGGACTCAAGGCCGTCGAGTTGATCGAGGAAGGCAAGCTTGGCCACATGGTTTGCTTGAAGGGCAATCAGATCACTTCCATACCCCTGTTGGAAGCGATGACCAAACTGCACCTTGTGGATCAGGAATGGATCCGTATGGCCGAAATCTTCTCCGGATAGTCCCTGAGGCCGGCTGTGGGTGTTGGTGAGCTATTACCTGTACGGGGTGGCCCGCTGAGTGCCGCCACCCCTTCCTTTTTTCCCTTTCATCGTTGCTGCTCCGGGTGGCTTCTCGACTGGCCCTTGCCCAGCTTCATTGCGAGGACACCGCACGCGAACTCGCAGGGGTAAGGGCATGAAGTTTGGCGAGCCGCTAGCGCTGGACAGGCAGCGAACGTGTGCGGACCCTGCCGCGCAGGAGGGCATTGAGTTCGAGGGAGAATTTGGGCAAGACTGAGAGTGGAAGGCAGGCCAGTAAAGCGCGAAAAGCCAGCAAGGCTTCTTTGGCGATGAGGTCAAAGTCGTGGAAGTAAAGATCAATCTGGTTCCAGACTTCCGGAGACTGGTCGCCCGTCCTTTCGGCGTGGCGGTAGGTATACCGGAATTCTCCCGTCACGATTTCCGCGGCGCGGCGCAGCAGACGAAGTTGAAGCTGATAGCGGCGCCGGGAGCTGAAAACCAATTGGTCCAGAAGTTCATGCATGCGCACATAGTCAACCATGGTCCTAGACTTGAAACGATGGGCGTGGATGCTGCGGGGCATGACCACCACTTGGGCGTTCGGCAGGTGCTTCGCCAAGGCATCCAAGAGGCCTGCGACGATCTTCGCCATGCCGTCCCACTCGGAGGCAGAAAGTCGGATCATGCGCCAGGCCATGTCGTGGCGGCCGGCGTCCCGCTCTTCAAACGCGTCGTTGAGCGAAATGCCCAGCATGGCTGTCCTTGCCTCAACTTCTGGCGCAAAACCATCATAGACGGCTTGGCGCTCCGGTCCCAATGGCGCCAGACCTGTCGGCGCGCGCTGAGCCGCCGAATTAACCCCAAGCAGACGCCGCAGCAGAAAACCCATACCGGTGAGAACGAGAATCCCCGCCAACCAACGCATACTACCCAGTATAGAAAATTGGCAGTCGCTGACGCAAGGTTTAGCGGAAGAGTTGACGGCGCTGGCGGGCAAGAACAAATCCGCAGATGACGCAAATGAGTGAAGAAAGACGCGACGAGAGGACCTACGCCGTCATCGGGGCGGTGACGGAGGTGCACCGCGAGCTTGGGACGGGGTTTCTAAAGGCCGTATATCAAGGAGCGCTCGCCCGTGAATTCACCTTGCGAGGAGTTCCATGTGCGCAGACCACAAAGACCCCGACTGCTGATAGTAATCTGCGTCATCTGCGCAATCTGCGGATTTATAACGAAATTCCTTCAATTTCTTGACACCCTTTCGGTGGCAACCCTATAATTGCTGCTTTTATCGGTGATGAAATTCTGCCGTTAGCTGGCGGGTCTCTTCCGTGTCCACAACAGAACTTCGCGATCTCATACTGCAAAGGCGAAAAAAGCTCCAGGCCATCGCCGAGTTGGGTTTCGAGCTCTATCCGCGCCATTACGACCTTACGCACACCATCCCGCAGATCCTGAGCGCCTATGCTTCTTCTTCGCTGGAGCAGTTGAGCGCCCAGAGGGTGTCGGTCAGGATGCCGGGGCGAGTGATGACCATCCGCCCCCACGGGAAGGCTGGCTTTGCGCACTTGGCGGCGGGCGGCGAGCGCCTGCAAATCTACGTGCGTTGGGAAGCCGTGGGGGAGCGTGACTTCGAGCTCTTCAAGCTTCTCGACATCGGCGACATCATTGGCGTCAGCGGATACCTCTTTCGCACCAGAACCGGTGAACTGACTATTCACGCCGAGCGCCTGCAATTCCTGGCCAAGGCACTCTTGCCCTTACCGGAGAAATGGCACGGCCTCACCGACCTCGAGCTCCGTTACCGACAGCGCTACCTGGATCTTATGGTGAATGAGGATTCCCGGAGGATTTTTGAGCGCCGTGGCCGGCTGATTCGCGCGCTGCGGGAATTTCTTGACGGCGAAGGCTACCTGGAGGTGGAAACCCCCATGATGCAGCCGCTGGCAGGCGGCGCCATGGCACGGCCCTTCATTACCCACCACAACGCTCTGGACCTCAACCTTTACCTTCGCATTGCTCCGGAGCTTTACCTGAAACGGCTCACCGTGGGAGGCCTCGACCGCGTTTACGAGATCAACCGGAATTTCCGCAACGAGGGGATTTCCACCCAGCACAATCCTGAGTTTACGATGCTGGAGTTCTACCAGGCTTACGCCGACTACCGGGATATGATGGCCTTGACGGAAAGAATGCTGCGGTACGCTGCGCTGGCCGTCCTCGGAACGGTCGATTTCGACTACGGCGGGCAACATATTTCCTTCGCCGAATTCCAACGTTTGACGATGAAAGAGGCGGTGGGCAAGTTTTGGCCGGAAGCAGCAGGGAAAGGGCCTTCACAGGGAGATTGGGCGGACCCTAAAGCGATCTTCCAATGGGTCGAGGCTTTCAACCGCTGGGCCGGCGGCGACTCCTGCCCGGGGTACGAGCCCCTGGCGTTGCCTGAGGGTACGGCCCCGGGTACGGCCCTCGCAGAGCTGTTCGAGCATGTGGCGGAAAGCCATTTGATCCAACCAACCTTCATCATGGATTACCCGCTGGAGGTCTCTCCGCTTGCCAAGCAGAAACCTGAAGATGCCAATTTCGTCGAGAGGTTTGAGCTTTACATCGCCGGAATGGAAGTAGCCAACGCCTTCAGCGAACTCAACGACCCCGTCGAACAACGTGACCGCTTCGAGTACCAACAACTCCTCCGCGAAAAAGGTGACCTGACGGCCCACGCCATTGACGAAGACTATATTCGCGCTCTCAGTTACGGCCTTCCCCCCACCGGCGGGGAAGGCATCGGTATTGATCGCCTCACCATGCTGCTCACCAATTCCCGATCCATACGGGACGTCATCCTGTTCCCGTTGATGCGCCCCGAAAAGCCCATGGCATAGCCTCGACCGGCGCTCAATTCTCAGAATTCACAATTGTCCCAGCCCGTTTTTTCAGTCGGCAGTAAGCAGTAGGTAGAAGAGCAGGGACTGGGTGCTGGGGACTAGTACTACTACGTTAAGTTAAGGTGGACGGTTTCGTTTGCGAATTACGCTGCCACAATACGCGCACTCTCCGGTCCAGGTAAACAGCAGGCGTTGGA
>JBAVYG010000381.1:0-3184 GCA_049698675.1 Terriglobia bacterium | reverse complement strand
GTTTTGACAAGGGAGTTGCGTGCAAATAGGGGTATTTGGCGTGGGGTAGAGACTCAGAAGCTTCTGCCCCATGGCGCTAATCCGGCCCTTGGGGATCTGATTACTGCCGAAGGCTTGCCGTCCCAGCGGATTGCAAGGTGTGTTGGGATTCGAAGGGTCACAAGGGACGATCGGAGCAGTGCCATTGGTGGTCGGATCGTAAATGGGATAGGGCCAATCGGAGAAATTGCCGGTTCGCTCATTGGCACTCGGAATTTGGTCGGTCTGTAAAGAACCCGACGAAGTGCTGCGCCGGCCACCATCGTAGGCCACGAACCAAAAAGTCTTGTCGCGCCCGTTATAGAGGAACGGGATTCTCACGGGACCGCCCAGCGTCCCTCCGAATTGGTTCTGCTTGAAGGGCGTTCTCGTGGGGTAGTTTGTGCCATTGGTGATATTCTTATCTTCTTGCAACGGGCTGCTTGGATTAAGTCTGTCGTTCTGAAGGAAATCGTAGGCCTGTCCGTGCCAAGAGTTTGTGCCGGATTTGATGGCCACGTCGACCTGGCCCGACCCCTGGCCATACTCCGAGGAATAGAGACCTGTCTGGACCTTTACCTCCTGCACGGCAAACTCGGACGGGGTGTTGGCGATGCCACCGAAGAACGAATCCGTGTCCGTTACGCCATCAACCATGAAGCTGGTGGACTCTGGCCGGGCGCCGTTCAAGCTGACTTCCGCAAAACCGCTGTTGAGGCCGTGTTGGGCCCAGGCGGCTTGGCTGCCGCCCGATAGGTTGGCAGCGCCCGCGCTCAGCTCCAGCAAGTTGGTGAAGTCACGGCCGTTCGAAGGGAGATCCTCGATCAACGCTTGTTCCAGCACGTTGCCGATCTCGACAGCATCAAGGAATATACCATCGCTACGGAGGCGCTCGGGCGACCGCCGGATTTTAATCCCAAAGCCGATAGCATTGTCCGCATCCAAGTACAGCGCCTGCGCAAAAGGCTCGAGGAGTATTACAATGACGAGGGCCGCGCGGACCCGGTTAGGATCGTAATACCTTCCGGGCATTATGTTCCTGAATTTCGGACCCACCCCGAGCCAGGCCCACCCAGGAAGATCGACGAACCTCTTGTGCCGTCCTTACCGGATCGACCTCTTGTTGCCACCGGCCGAGCGCTTTCCCCTCGATTCCTGGTCGGGCTTGTCGTGGTGCTGCTGGGCGCTGTGGTGATCATGGGTCTTTACCTTTCCCGCGCCTTGGGCCTGAAAGCCTCCGCCAAAGGAAGCCCGCTACCAAGTTCTCTTTTTCCGTTATGGCACGTTTTCCTTCCCCCCAACGACCCACCCCTGATCGTCTATAGCAACGCCATGTTTTTGACTGATGATTACGGGGGCGTCTACAGGGTTTCTCTTTCTTCGGCTCATTCCTTGCCCAGCGGAGCCAAGATCCCCAGCCTGTCTGGGCTCGAAAATATTTCTCCCGCGCTCCCCAGGACGGGTAATCTCCGTTACTTTGATCTTTATACAGGCACGGGCGAGGTGGTGGCGGCGGGCAAGATTGCTCGACTCTTGGGTGCGGAGAAACAAGACCTTTCGGTCGAGCGCAGCGGTCTCGTTTCTTACGACAACATCCGGGGTGGAAACGTGATTTTCCTTGGGTCGGGCGCGGAGGATGCCGTTTTGGAGAAACTGCCGATCGATGCTGAATTGGTTTTTGATCTGTCGGGGGAAGGCATGGTAATTCGTGATCGTGCCTCGGCTCCGGGACAACCGGGTTCATATCGATTGGGCAGAGATCCGAAAACTGGGGAGTACCAAACCGATTACGCGCTTATCAGCCTGCTTCCCAGTGTTGACCCTGGCCGATACGTCCTGGTGTTGGCTGGGATAACAACCTTGGGGACCCAGGCTGCTGCTGAATTTGCCACATCTCCGGCCCAGATGGCTACGTTGGAAAATATGCGCGGGGGTTCCCGTGGCCCGGCGGGTCGATCCCCATACTTCCAGAGCCTTCTGGAAGTGCAGGTCCGAAATGGGGCCATCGCTAGAATAAGCTGCCTCCTGGTCCGCGAGTTGCGACACAAATAAGCGGGCAGAGTCTCCGTTCCCACTATTTAGAAGGAAAAGCCGCAGACTCTCTGGAGAACAAGAGTCTGATGCGCTACCTGCTCACTCCCGTCCCGCGACCGCAACTCAGGGCGTAAGAACCTGTGAAAAATCCAACGGCGCGCGACTGAGCAGGTAACGCAGTTCTTCCCTTGATGGCGAAGGCATAGCCTGCTGGAATAGTTGAACCCCGTGTGGAATGGTCTGGTGAAGCGGCCGGAAGATGGGCGGGGCCACGCCAGCCCGCGAAGCGGGCGGAAGATGGTAGCCCACAGCGCGAGCTGTGGGAAAAAGGCATCCCCACCGCGCCCGAGCCCCGTCAGGGGCGAAAGAAATCACGACCAAATGTAACGTTCGTCGTAGGCGATGCCATTCTTTTTGAGAAAGGCGACGAATTCTTCCTGGAAGGTCACGCGGCGGTGATGCTTCTCTTGGTCTTGAATATATCGCACCACGGCAGGCGCCCGAGATTGACTTACGCTGAACGCTCCGTAGCCGGTTTGCCAGTCGAAGCCGGGATAGTGCCGAGTGCGGTGCACCCAGCGTGACGAATTGGTTTTCACCACCCGCAGAGCGTCGGCCGTCGCTACTGTGGGTGGTAACGAGCAGAGCAGGTGAACGTGGTCGGGCCTGGCGTTTGCGGCTCTTAGGGCGCCGCCAAGCTCGCGCACGATGCCGCCCAGGTAGGCGAGAAGATCGTCGTGAAGCGAGGCGGTGATAAGAGGCTCGCGGTCTTTGGTGCTGAAAATCACGTGTGTAAGGAGATTCGTGAAGGTGTGCGCCATGTTCTTTCGCCCCTCCGGGGCTTGCGGGGAATTTTACTCCAATATTTTACCCACCGCTTGCGCAGTGGGCTACCATCTTTCGCCCGCTGCGCGGGCTATGATGCTGAGCAGGTAACGCAGTTCTTCCCTTGATGGCGAGAGAATACCCTGCTGGAATGGCTTCATTGAATCAGGTACGGAACGGGCTGGTGAAGCGGCGGGAAGATGGGCGGCGTCACGCCAGCCCGCGTAGCGGGTCCCGCTGAAGCGGGATAGCCCACGGCGCGAGCCGCGGGTGGCGCATACGTCCCGACGGTTTTTGTCGGGATGTA
>JBAVYG010000380.1:0-4680 GCA_049698675.1 Terriglobia bacterium | reverse complement strand
GCTGAAGCCCCTCCCTTCCAGCAGTCCCCTGAGAGCGTCCGAAAGTGGTGAGAGATCCGGGCTAATGCCGCACCCAGTCCCTGTCGATAAGCATCGTGTGGAAGTTTGTCCGACTCAAGCATCCAGGCTGCGTTTCGCGCTGCTGCGCGCGGGGGTGGCAGCGGTGTTGCTCGCTGTTCCAAGCAGGGCGCTCGATCCGCACAAGGCGATCACGCAGTACGTTCAAACGCTATGGACCACGGAAGCCGGTCTTCCTCAAAGCTCGGTCTACTCGATCGCTCAAACCCAGGATGGCTACATTTGGTTCGGCACAGAGCAGGGATTGGCGCGCTTTGATGGCGTGCGATTCACCGTGTTCGACCGTCGCATCAACAAAGGTCTCGCGGCCAATTATATCCAGAGATTGCAAGCCAGCTCTGACGGGAGCCTGTGGATCGGCACGGACAGCGGGCTGACGCACCTTCAAGACGGTTCCTTTCACTCCCTCACCACGCGGGACGGCCTTTCGAATGACAACGTGTGGGCTCTTGTCGAGAGCCGGGACGGCAGCTTGTGGATCGGAACGGACCGGGGCTTGAACCATCTTCGGAACGGTAATATCCGAGTTTACGCAACCAAAGATGGACTGCCCGGCGACACCATCAGGGCGCTCCTCGAGGATCGCGCGGGCGTTCTGTGGATCGCGACCAGCGGTGGGCTGGCGCAATTCGATGGCAGCCGATTCACGACTTACACGACGCGAGACGGGCTTCCAGACAATTCCGTGACGACGCTGGCGGCCGCGCCTGACGGCGCAATCTGGGTCGGCACGTCTCATGGCGGGCTGGCGCATTGGGATAAAGGGAAGGTCACCAACTGGTCGGCCGGACTCCCCAAGAATGACGTCGTGTCACTGCTGGATGATGGCGATGGCAATCTCTGGATCGGGTTTGACCGGCACGGCATCGGGCGTCTCCGCCACCAAACGCTCGATCGGTACGGCTCAGCGGAGGGCTTGCCCAGCGCGTATTGCACCAACGCTCTTTTCAAGGACCGTGAAGGGAGCCTCTGGATCGGATTGTTCGATGCTGGCGTGGTGCAATTGAGAGATGGCAAGTTCACTAACTTTGGCAAGCGAGAAGGCCTCTCCACACACCTGGTGTGGGCCGTACTCGAAGCTCGCGATGGGAGCATTTGGGTGGGAACTGACAACGCAGGTCTGAACCACCTCAAGGATGGCAAAGTCGAGGTCTATACGGCCTACGATGGGCTTCCGGCACGCCCCCTGGGTGCGCTGCTGGAAGGCCGTGACGGGAGCATTTGGCTTGGATTTCACACAGGATTGCTCGCCCGGCTCAAGGATGGACAAGTCAAGGTCTACCAGGACCCGCTCTCCACGCACGCTGCGGTCGACTCCATGTTCGAAGATCGTAAGGGCGACCTCTGGGTCGGCATGCTGGGTACCGGGCTGGCTCGATTCAAGAACGGCCGGTTCGAACACTACACCACCTCTGGCCAGGTCAGATCGATAACCCAGGCGCCTGACGACGCGTTGTGGTTTGCGGCTGAAGAGAACACCGTGAGCCGGCTTCAGGGCAAACTCCTGACGGTCTACACGTGGAGGAACGGGCTGCTTAGCGACCATGTTATGTGCCTCTACGTTGATCGGCAGGGAGTCGCGTGGGTGGGCACCTTGGATGGCTTGAACCGCATCAAGAATGGCCGCGTCACTTCCTACTCAGTCGACCAGGGGTTGTTCGACAATACCGTGGGTTCGATCGTGGAAGACGACTCGGGAAACCTATGGATGAGCTGCGACAACGGAATCTTCTGTGTGCGGAAACAGGAGCTGAACGATTACGCCGAGGGGCGTGTTCGGTCAGTTCACAGTGTCGCCTACGGCATCGTCGACGGCTTAAGGTCGAAGGAATGTACTTACGGCGCCACGGGCTCGGTGTACAAAGGCAGGGATGGTCGGCTGTGGTTTACGACGATGGCGGGATTGGCCGTCATTGACCCCAACCACATCCTGAGGAACGAACTGGCGCCGCCCGCGTGGATTGAGAGCCTCTCGTTCGACAAGAAGGTCGCACCTTTGGAAAATGGCATCCGTTTGGGTCCGGGATCCGGCAGCATGGAGATCCAGTTCACCGCTCCGAGCTTCGTGGCCCCGGCGCGTATGCAGTTCCGTTATCGTCTGGAGGGATTCGACCGGGAATGGGTGGACGCGGGCACGCGCCGGACGGCTTACTATACGAACCTGCCGCCCGGCCGCTATACGTTTCAGGTCCAGGCGGCCAACAGCGATGGCGTCTGGAACCGGACGGGCGCCTCGCTGGAGTTCGAGTTGCGGCCGCACTTTTATCAAAAGGCCTGGTTCTACACTCTTTGCGGCTTGGCGTTGGCGCTGGGCGTATGGGGGTTCTATATGCTACGCCTCCGATTCTTGTCGCGGCGCAATCAGGAACTGGAAGAGAAGGTGACCGAGCGGACGGAGGAACTGGCGCGGCGCACCGCGGAATTGCAAGTCGCCAACCGCCAGCTCCAGAAGGCCACCGAGGCTGCCGGCGCCGCCAGCCGGGCGAAGGGCGAATTTCTGGCCAACATGAGTCATGAGATTCGCACTCCCATGAACGGCGTTCTGGGCATGACCGATCTGTTGCTGGACACTGAGCTCAACCCCGAACAGCGCGACTACGCGAGCATGATCAAGTCGTCCGCCGATTCGCTGCTCACCGTCATCGACGACATCCTGGACTTCTCCAAGATCGAGGCGGGCAAGCTCGAGCTGGATCTGATCCAGTTCCGCCTGCGCGATAGCCTGGCCGTAACCCTCACACTCCTGGCTTTGCGAGGCTCCCAGAAAGGCCTGGAGTTGACCTGCGATATCCAAGCCGAGGTGCCGGAAGAAATCATCGCCGATGTCAGCCGCCTGCGGCAGGTGATCATCAACCTGATCGGGAACGCCATCAAGTTCACCGAGCGGGGTGAAGTGGGGCTCGAAGTCGGCGTCGATTCGCGCCCAGGCGACGAGATTCAACTGCATTTCAAGGTGCGTGACACGGGGATTGGCATTCCCAGGGAGAACCAGGCCGCCATCTTCGACGCTTTCTCACAGGCCGACGGCTCGACGGCACGACGCTTCGGGGGCTCAGGGCTGGGGCTGACGATCTCTTCCCATCTCGTTAGGATGATGGGAGGGCAGATCTGGGTGGAGAGCGAACCCGGCCAAGGGAGCTGTTTCCATTTCACGGTTCAAGCCCGGGCGGCGACGAGTACTTCTCCGGCCCCGACCATCGACGAGAGCGAACTGGTCGGCCAACGGGTGCTGGTGGTGGACGATAACGCCACGAATCGGCGCATCCTCGCAGACATGCTGCGGCGTTGGGGGATGGTGCCGGCGCTGGCCGCCAGCGGCTCAGAGGCCACGGCATTAATGGGGCAGGCAGAGGCATCAGGCCGGTCGTTTGCCCTGCTTTTAATCGACGCCCACATGCCGGAAATGGATGGGTTCGAACTGGTCGAGCAGATCCAGAAACACCCGGGCATTTCGAGAGCCAGGATCATCATGCTGACTTCGGCGGGTCAGCGAGGAGACGCCGCCCGTTGCCGCGAGCTCGGCGTCGCGGCGTATCTCACCAAGCCCGTGGCGCAATCCCAATTGTTGGACGCTTTGCTCGAGGTGCTCGGCGCGAAAGCCCTGGCAGGCGAACCGGCCTTAATTACGCGTCACTCGCTCCGCGAAGGTCAACGAAAGCTGCGCATTCTGCTGGCCGAGGACAACGCCGTCAATCAAAGGCTGGCGGTGCGCCTGCTCGAGAAACGGGACCACGCGGTGACGGTCGTCAATGACGGGCGCGAGGCTTTGGCGGCCCTTGAGAAGCAGAACTTCGATGTTGTCCTCATGGACGTGCAGATGCCGCAACTGGATGGGTTCGAAGCCACGGCGCTCATTCGCGAGAGGGAAAAAGCTACGGGCGGGCACCTGACCATCATCGCCATGACAGCTCATGCCATGAAGGGCGACCGCGAGCGGTGCCTGGCCGCCCAGATGGACGGCTACGTCCAGAAACCCATCAAGGCGGAGGAACTGTTCAAGGAAATCCAGAGCGTCGCTGGTCAACCCCCCGCGCCCGAAGGAAGGGCTGGGTGACGCGGCTTGAAGCGCGTGCCGTTAGAGGCGCCCCAAGTTCCCAGCGCGGAGCCACGGTGTCGACGCAGCCTACGGTCCGCCGATCTTAATGGCGGGCGACCAGTCCTGACCGTGGGCCCTTCTCATGCCCGATATCGCAGCGCCAACGCGCGCCAATCTCTTCACGGCTCCGGCCGAATTCCTCTTCCAGGATCCCAGTCGGGCAGCAGGTAGTGGCGCAGTTTGGTTTTCTTGTAGCGTGATCAACCTGTCCCGACCTGCCATGGATGACCAAAGTTCCCCGCAGGGGAACAACATCATTAGTCCCGCAGTCGCGGGATGAAACCCACGGACAAGGACCCTACGACAAAGTTGCCTATCGACCCCGGAGGGGTCGAATCCCTTCTATACCAACCAGGCGCCAAATCCAATTCAACCCCTCCGGGTTGGTAAATCGTCGGGGCGCATCGTTTCCGTGGGTTTCATCCCGCGACTGCGGGACTAATGACATTGGACCTCTTCGAGGTCCCCCTTGACAGCCGCTACAGCAAACTGCACCGGTACCTTGC
>JBAVYG010000379.1:0-2985 GCA_049698675.1 Terriglobia bacterium | reverse complement strand
GCCTATCTACCCGACAGGCTCGGGAGTTCCCTCCCGGCCTCAGCGCAGATCGGCCTCCGCCGCCGGACACCGCTAACTCCAGGGACTGTTTTACACCCGAAATCAACGGCCAAGGTAAGATACAAGCGTGGAGCACCGCTTTTGTGGTCCGCGTCCTTTCGGCCCCGTGATGGAGCGATCAAGTTCGTGCGCGCGGATCGGGGCAGGCGCACGACGATAAAGAAACATCGCTAGGAAAGAAAAGGACGCCGGAGTTTCGACACCGCGATAGAATACGGCACGGTGGCGATAATAGCTACGGAAAAGACGCGGACCGCAAAACCGGCCCCTCGCCCGAAGGCTATGGGCCGCAGGGCGGCGGTCCGCGCTACCTGCTTGGGGCTACTTGCCCAAGACGGTGTCGATTCCCGCGAGCACCAAATCCAGATAGGAGGGTGGCAGCTTGCCGACGCGCCCAGTGAGGAGGTCCTTATCGACGCTGACGATCAGGGAAACGTTGGCCACAGAAGCCTTTGGCAGACCGGTGACATGCGCGGACAGATGGATATTCCCCGGGGCCAAGGCCCATTTGAGATTGCTCGTCAGCGGAACGCAGACGACTGTGGCAATGCGGCTCCGATTCAGTGCGTCACCCTGCACCACGACTACCGGCCTTCTGAACCCCGGGCCGGAGCCCACCGGGGCCGGAAGATCGGCCCACCAGACCTCGCCTTGTGAGATTACCACTCGCTTCGCTCCAGGATGCGATGGGCAGCGGAGGAAACGAAGGGATCTTTGGTTTCACCCACCTCGGCACAGGCCCGGTTCATCGCCTCGGTGACCTCGTCGGGCGCGTGACGCGCCAAGTACTCCTTGAGTGCGTCGCCATACAGCCGGCTGCGTGATTTCTTCGTCCGCCGCGCCAGACGCTCCGCGCCTTGGTAGACTTCATCGGGGATAGATATCGCCGTTTTCATACCATCAGTATAACCACACACCCGCACGGGTGCAAGCGCGGACCACCGCCCTGCGGCCCATAGCCTTGGGGCGGCGGTCCGCGCTACCTGCAACCCCGAACGACAGTAAGTTGACAGCTTGCTGCGTGAAGGGGTAGCATCCCCGGAGCCTGAGGTGCCGACTATGAAACAGCTATACCGCCCCCCCGCGTCACGGTTTGTGCCCCATGGCGGCGCCGAATGGCGCCGCGAGGCCGACCGCCGGATCGAGCGTCTCCGCAAGGGTGACCTGGTGGTCGAAGTCCGCGGTCACAACGGGGCGCCCTTGAAGGATGTCCGCCTCGAGTACCGGCTCAAGCGCCACAGTTTCCTGTTCGGCACGGCCATCGCGTACGCTCCCTTTGCCGACCGCGGCGACGACGGCCGGCACTACCGGCAGTTCATCCTCGACCATTCGAGCGCCCTGGTCTGCGAGAACGAGATGAAGTGGTACGCCACCGAGGTCGAGCGCGGCCGCGAGGACTACGCGCCCGCTGACGCGTTGCTCGCCTTTGCCGACCAGAACGGCCTGGCGATGCGTGGTCACTGCCTGTTCTGGGACAACAAGGGGTGGGTCCAGCCCTGGCTCGCCGCACTCGACCAGAGCGAACTGCGCGCCGCGATGGAGCGCCGCCTCACAGCCACAGTAAACCGCTGTGCCGGCCGGCTGGTGGCCTGGGACGTGAACAACGAGGTCCTCGACAGCTCGTTCTATGGCGAGCGGATGGGGCCGGACGTGACCGCGTGGATGTTCAGAGAGGCGGCGCGGCTCGATCCCAAGACGCCGCTCTTCGTGAACGAGTACGGGATCCTCGGCGAGCGGGAGAAGACCGAGCGGTACCTGGAGTTGATCCGCGATCTCCGCGCGCGTGGCGCTCAAGTGGGCGGAATCGGTATCCAGTCGCACGACTGCGATCGCCTCACGGTCGATGGTCATGCGGTGCTCGCGCCGGGGGAACGGCCTCAGTGGCTGCTCAGCGACCCGCTCACGCCGGAGGCCTTTCTCGCGACGCTCGACCGGCTGCACGCCGAGACCGGGCTGCCGATCCATCTCACAGAAATCAGCGCCAAGACGCCCGACGCCGCCCGGCGCGCGGACCTCCTGGAGACGCTCTTCCGACTCGGGTTCAGCCACGAGGCGGTTCAGGCGATGCTGCTTTGGGGCTTTGGCGCAAAGACGCATTGGATGGGGCCCGATGCAGCGCTCATGAACGCGGATGGCACGTTGACTCCTGCTGGCAGCCGCATCAGCCGTCTCCTGCGCGACGAATGGTCGACGCGGGGAAACGGCGTGACCGGCGCCGACGGCCGCCTCGCTTTTCGCGGCTTCTACGGCAGCTACGCGCTGGGGGTCCCGGCGCCGGGCGGCCGCGAAATCGTGCAGGAAGTCCGCCTGACGAAATCCGCGCCCACCGCCACCGTGCAACTCACTGAATAGTCGGGTGGCTGGTGCGCGTCAGGCTGGTCACGCCGCCAGTCCTCCCGCTCCGTTTCTACGACTGCCTCGGGCCGCGCCGAGAGCCCGGGAAGCGAATGTGCTCCGGCTAGTGTAGTGGGTCATAAATATCCTTACTTTCCCAGGCCCCCCCTAACCCGACCCCTGACGCTTGTTACCTGCCTTTCTGTCTCCTGCACTTTTCTCTTGACACCCCCACCCACTCGGAGTAGCCTATTGGCGTTGTCGCAAGAGAGCGCCGGCAAGCGGCGGCAAGGGAAGGCGAAAGGGACCCGGCAAGGGGGAAAAAGGCGGGGAAACGGTAAAAAGATGTTATTTTTGCGAAACGAACCTACCTATCTAGTGCAAACAAAGGACTTAGCATTTTGAAACGCTAAAAACGAACTGGTTTTTGAACGCAAAAAAGGCCAAACGAAGCCAAAAAAGGGGTCAAAAAACGCCTTTTGTGGGGCATCGAAGTCAAAATTCGCGAATCGAAAGGCGGCGGCGGGAGGGCGAGTACAAGGGGGGCTACACGAGCGGTGTTGTCCTAATTTGAACGTAGCGCCGCCATCT
>JBAVYG010000378.1:0-6546 GCA_049698675.1 Terriglobia bacterium | reverse complement strand
TGCGTCTTTTCGAGGACGTTTTCCGTATACAGGGATAGAATGGGACTCGCGACTAGCTGGGTTATGAACACGGTTGAACAGGAAGCCGGGGAGGTGGCCCGGGGGCTGCGGAGGCGCGATCCCTCTCTGATTGACGATCTGATCCAGCAGTATCAGTACCGCCTGTTCCGTTATTTGCTCATGCTTACCGGCAGTCGCGAGGAGGCTCAAGATCTATTCCAGGAAACCTGGATCCGGGTACTCGAAAAGGGCCACCAGTACAAACAGCGCTGGAGATTTGAAACCTGGCTCTTTACCATCGCCCGCCACCTGGCGATCGACTTCATGCGGCGCCGGCAGCCGCAGAGCCTTGATGCCCTGCTGCAACCGACTGGAGCTGACCGACCCCTCGAATTGGCAGACACTATTTCATCCTCCGCATTTGACCAGGCATTCCAGGGGGAAGAAGCAGCCAGCGTTGCCACAGCGCTGAGGCATCTGCCTGCTTCGTACCGCGAAGTGCTGACCCTGCGTTTCCACGAGGACATGGAGCTCGAAGAGATTGCCCGGGTGGTCGATTCACCTCTTTCAACAGTGAAATCGAGGCTCTACAGAGGCCTGGCAATGCTCCGAGAATGGCTGAAGGACATTTACGTATGAGGGATGATATCCACGAGCGAGCCCTACAGCTTGTCGACAAGAGGCAGGTGGAAGGCCTCACCGCCGAGGAGCACAAGGGGTTGGAGGCGCACTTGGAAAGCTGCGCCCAGTGCCAGAAGCGGGCTCTCGAGACCGAGCGCGCCCTGCATGCGCTGCGTTCAGCGGCGCCGCGGTTCGACGTGACGCTGGTGCTGACGACCCAAATGCGAGCTCGGATTCGAGCCCGCGAAATCATCGAGAACGCGGCGCGGATGCGAGCCCTGTGGATTTCCTGCACCTTGTCGTGGGTCCTTGGAGTGGTCTCCGCGCCTCTGCTGTGGTGGGGCTTCGGGTGGATTGGACATCGCTTGGCGATTTCAAGGGCTGTGTGGATTACGGGCTTCGCGCTTTCCTGGATGGCGCCCGCCGTCGTCGCAGCGGCGGTTATCGCGTGGCGGCAAGCGCGGGGCTCGAGCGTGACAGAAGAGCAGTGACAAGTGACAAGTGACGAGCACAAAACCAGGAGCCAGGCAGCAGAGAGCAGTAGGCAGGGAGCAGCGCAAAGAGAACGCTCAAGTCGTACGAAGCCTGAAAGCCGGTGGCCGATAGCTGAAGGCTGACCAGCCGGGACAGGAGAACTGATAACTGACGACTGCGCTCAATAGGAGAGGCTTATACCTTTCTTCAGCAACCGGTTTAGCGTGATAAGAGGAAACCAACTATGATCGAAGTGAAGCCCAACATCGTTGAAGAAGTCAAGGTGGTCCCCTGGTGGGCTATCGGCCTTGCTATTGCTGTATTCGCGGGGTTGCAATTGCTGATGCACGTCGTCCTGTTCCCTCGCGACCCACACTTACCCCCCTTAGCCTGGCGCATTTTTATCGGCTTCGTCGCTGGCATGGCACTCGCTTTCTACGTGCTGCTCGTCGGTTATGTGAACCGTGATGCCAAAAGACGGGGAATGAGCGCAACCCTGTGGACGGTGCTGGTGATCTTCGTCCCCAATGCCATTGGGTTTATCATCTATTTCCTGCTGCGGCAGCCCTTGAGAATTGCATGCCCCAAGTGCGGCGCCATGGCGGACCCGGCCTTCAATTTCTGCCCGAAGTGCAAATTCAACCTGCATCCTGCGTGCCCACAGTGCCACCACCCAGTGCAGGTGGGGGATACTTACTGCCCTTACTGTGCGATGGCGTTACCGGCGGGCGCGACCTCCCAATGACGAATACAGGAGTGTGACTTGGTATCCTGTCCCGCCTCGACGACCACCCCCTAACCCCCTCCTGACCCAGGAGGGGAATCTGGGTCCCCCCATTATTCTAGACAGAAGTCACTCGCAGAACACCTGCACCTTGTTCCCCTCGGGACCATCCACGTTGACCAGGAGGTCCCGCAGTGCCTGCTCCAGCTCCTCGCCTTTGAGCTCGGCGAGGGCCGACAGATCGATGCCCTTTTCGGCGAGTTTTTCGTTGACTCGAGGAGGGAGCACCGCCAAAAGCTTCATCCCACTCCTCAAGAAAACTAACGGGACGCGAATGTTCACCTGCTCGCTCTTCGGGTTCTCAACCAGAACCCTCAGGTAGCGGAGCTTCTGCGCTTGCGAAGAGGATGAATCGTGACCTGTGTGCGGGTCGGCGCCAGCACTCGCGCCTCGATCCAACTTTTCCAGAAGCTTTTCAGCGTCTGCGGCGGTGATCTGACCCGCCGCCAGCATCTCCAGGACTTTTCGTGTTTCTACTGACATGGTAATTATCTCCTTTTCTCATGACAGCTTCTCGAGAGCTTCCTCCACCGTAATCTCACCGTGGGAGAGTTGCTCGAGGACGAAGAGATTGGGTGAAGGCGCCTGCAAACTTTTGTCCAGCGAAGCGCTGATCGAGTTCAATCGGTTCTTCACCGTTGGGTAGCTGATTCCGAAAATCGATTCCGTTTTCTTGATCGAACCGTGGTGGCGTACGAAGGCCATCACGAAAGCTTGGTCGTCCAGGCAAAGCTGCGCGAGAGGGGATATCTCAAAATCGTTCTCCATCGCCAAGGCGCAGGACGGACAGGTCATCCGCGTGACCTTCAGCGGCTGGTTACAATCAGGACAGCGAGCTTTGGAAATATCCATAGGCGGCCTCACATTCCTTGGCCAAAATATCAAGATTAATTAAGAAAGTCAAGCTAAATATTAAGTTTTATTATCTTTTTCCGTCCGTCACAATGTTTACGCTATTTGAGCATTCACATTCATTATCTTTAGCCCGGATTGCGTGACTAAAAGGCTCTGGTCCCTCCTACGGCGTTGCATTTGCTGCAGTTAGGCGGCAACGGCAGAGTCGTTCTTGTTGTCTAGGATTCGCGCTTAAGGCAATCGGGCGAGGAGTTGTTTCAGGGCATCGGAAGCAAGCACCGCAGCGTGTTTCGAGGCAGCAGGTAATCCGTCCAGGCCGGCATCGATCTGGTCAGGCATTAGACCGGTCAGCTCTGTGACCGGCTTGCCTTTGATTCTTTCCGTCAACCACGACCCGCAGGCGACCGCCGGAACGCACCCCGCCACCTTGAACCTCACATCGACAATCACGCCGTCCTTGATCACCGCCCACAATTTCATCAGGTCGCCGCAGGCGGGGTTTGTGGTCTCCACCACCATCGTCGCGTCCCCAATCTCGCCGACGTTGCGCGGGTGATGAAAGTGGTCCAGCACTTGGTCAGAATACATGACGGCACAAGCGAAGTCAGTTATCAGTGGTCCGTCGAAGAAGGGGCTAGGGGAATTCTGAATTATTAATTGTGAATTATGAAAGGTGAATTGCTTTCTCCATTGTGTCTGCTGCCCACTGCCTTCTGCTTACTGCGTATTTTCTGCCTGCTGGGGGGTAGGGAAGAACAGTAGGCAGTCGGCGGTAAGCGGTGAGCAATTCACCATTCAGAATTCACCATTCAGAATTCCCCCCAGCCCCCACTCGGCGTTTCAGATGTCAGAGGGAAGCAAACCCGAGGGCTGCGGATTCTGACTCCTGACTCCTGTCTTCTGACTCTTGCTTGTCACTTGTCACTGCTCTTATCCGGAATGCCTGAAGCGCACCACTTCGCCGTCTTGGACGATATAGTCTTTCCCTTCCAGCTTGAGCTGGGCGCGTGCGCGCGCTTCGGCGAGGCCTCCAGCCGCCATAAGGTCCTCGTATTTCACTACTTCAGCGCGAATGAACCCACGCTGCATGTCGGAATGGATTTCCCCGGCTGCCTCAAGGGCAGACGTCCCGGCACGGATGGTCCAAGCCCGGCATTCGTCATCACCGACGGTGAAAAAAGAAATCAAACCCAAGAGCTGATAGCTGGCGTGGATCAGCCTTGAGATGGCGGACTCCTTCAGACCGTAACTTGCCAGGAATTCTGCCGCCTCGGAATCGCTCAGTTCAGCCAGCTCGGCTTCCACTTTGCCGCAAATAGCCGTGACTGCGGTGTGGGGCCTTTGTTTTAACCCCGCTACGACCGCAAACTGTTCCGCAGCATTAGCACGGGCCGCGTCCTTCTCCCCCAGGTTGAGAACATAGAGCATGGGTTTCAAACTAAGGAAAGTGAAACCTCGGATCAGCCGCTCTTCTTCCGGTCCGAGGGAAGCCTCACGCAGAGGGGTCTGCTTGTCGAGGACGGTCTTGCACACCTTCAAGACTTGGAGCTCCTTTTCGAGGGCCGGATTCTTCTGCTTCTTAAGATCCCTCTCGAGCCGCTCAACGCGTTTCTCCACCATGGCCAGGTCGGAGAGCATCAGTTCCAGCTCCACGTTCTCAATGTCGTGCTGGGGATTGACCGCTCCGCCTTCAGCAGGGATCGCTTCGTCCTGAAACGCCCGCACGACGTGCATGAGAGCATCCAACTCACGCAAGTTTTGGGATTGCACACCGGTCCGCGCCAACTCGATGATGCTGCCGGGGGTATCGACGTACTCGATGGTGGCGTGGATGGTTTTCTGCCGCTGAAACATCTCCACCAGCCGGTCAAGACGCGCGTCGGGCACACGAACAACACCCACATGTGTTTCGGGCCGCCCTGCGCCCTGCCCACCCCCGTGCGCTCGGGTAAGAATTTGAAACAAGGTCGTCTTGCCCACTTGGGCCAGCCCAACGATGCCAATTCTCAGCAAGGTCGCCTCAGAATGCTCAGCGTGAAATTTGAACTGCTCCGCACTGCCCGACAAGACGACAGTCGAAGGTCAAAAGTGGACCGACTGGAAATGTGTGCGACACATTGCACAGCTTCATGCCGCGAGAATCTATCATACTAACATAGACTGGCGGCCCCGGTTGAGGGTCACTCCCACCAGGGTCGCGCGACGCAGAAGTGGAGGTCAGGGCATTTTTCTTGATTTGTTGCACGCTTCTGAACGTACTGGTACGCAACGGTGAAGGCCCGGAGGGCCGAAAGAACTTAGCCCAGGGCGCCAGCCCTGGGTCCAGAAAGCCCTATTGTTCGCGGGAGCCCCAGCGGGGCGAAAGAAAAGGTTTCGACGCGGGAACTCTCCCTGGTTCTGCCGCCCCTTCCGGGGCTTGACCGGCGCTGGGGCTTGGTTTCCCAGGGCTCGCGCCCTGGGCTAAGTTCTATCGCCCGCTAGGCGGGCTCCCCGGACCACCCTGCTGCTGCCGCCGTGAGCTTTCACAAATATGTCATGCACCAGCGGCAGGACTCCCAATTTTATCTCGCACACCCCCCACCTGCCAGGGCGGCTTTTGACCCGAGTTCCGAATTTGGAGTCGTCTGTCGTCCTGAGCCCGCCGTGCTTTCGGGCGGGCGATCCCGCTGGAGCGGGACTGCAGTTGTCTTTTGCGCTCAGCACCCAGCGACAAACTGCAGGGATGCTTCTCCTGCAAGGCGGGATCAGCATGACAGCACTCAGGCTGTCGAGGAGCACTGCGAATTCAAAACATGTTTGACTGGGAATTCTGGACATACGGCCCCTATGCCGGTCGGGCGAGTCTGGCTCCCAACGCGAACGCTTCGCGTTTCTTTTTCTCGGAGAGCGCCGCGTCCTTTTCAACGGCCGAGAGACAGGTTATGCCGTTCCACGAGGGCAAGCAACGGCTTCAATACTTGCTAACTTCTCCAACCCGACGTTCCAAAACGACTCTGACTCGACGGTTGTGCTTGAGCCAGAGGGGCAGAGGGTGTAAGATTTTGGGCAGAGACAGAGTCGAGACCGGAAATTCCGGTTTAGAACAATGACAGTCGTTCCGCGGGTGAGCACATTTGTGCATGGCCGGGAGGTACTTCAGTGAGCGTTAGGAAGGGCCTTTTCTTCTTGATTCTGTTTCCCCTCGCAGCCTGGGCACAGGGGCCGCAAGGGCTGGCGGGGGACCTGGGGCGCTCGTCGGCGCGCACCTTGGGGATGTACACCTGGGTGGTTTTCGGTCGTGCCACCAACATGAAAGGAGATCCGCTCGGGGGCGTCACAGTTCGCCTGGACGTCGGTGCGGGCATGAATACCGTGCGGGCGCTGAAAACCAACCTCCAAGGTAAGTTCCAGACCGAATTCACACTAAATGCGGAGCTGTACCCGACCCTCAGTGTGAAGCTGGTCGCCAGCAGGTCCGGTTACGCCGCAGCACATGAGACGGTCGAAATCGGGGCCGCCGACAAGACAAGTGGCATCCACATTGTTCTGCGGGAATTGACTGAGAATCCGGACCAGCTTTCCATGGCCACGCTGGTGGGCACGCTGGCGCCGCGGCTCCGGCAGGATGCCGCGAAGGGTTCTGGAGCTGAAGCCGACCGCAAGGAAAAGGACTTCGCCCGCGGATGTGAGGAGTTGATCGACCGTCGCAATGCGGTGCGCGCAGTTCCTCTGCTGTCCCTAGCCCGCATTTCTCATTAAAGAATTGAAAAAGGCTGTCTCTTCTGGCATAAGCGTTTTGTGTGAAATCACTTGCGCCAGGGTTCTGTCAAAAG
>JBAVYG010000377.1:0-4871 GCA_049698675.1 Terriglobia bacterium | reverse complement strand
GGCCGAGGACAATTTGGTGAACCAAACCCTGGTCGTGCGCCTGCTGGGGAAAGCGGGCCACAACGTGGTCGTGGTCGGAAACGGCAAGGAGGCATTGACCGCTCTAGCAAAGACAGGGCCCGGGGCATTCGATCTGGTGCTGATGGACGTGCAAATGCCCGAAATGGATGGCTTCGAAGCAGCCGCGGCCATCCGCAAGAAAGAAAGGGGGACGGGAACCCATCTGCCGATTGTTGCCATGACGGCCCACGCCATGAAAGGCGATCGGGAGCGGTGCTTGGCGGCGGGGATGGACGGTTACCTCTCCAAGCCCGTCAAGAGGGAGGAACTCTTCGACGCAGTCGAACGCCGCAGTTACGAATCCCCGGCGCCAGAAAAGGATAGGCTCGCTCGGAAGCAGCCGGGCCTGGATAGAGCGGCCGTCCTGGCCCGCCTGGATGGTGACGAAGAACTGCTGGCGGAGCTGGCAGGGCTGTTCATCCAAGAGTCTCCCAAACTGTTGTCGGCGATACAGCAAGCCATCGAACAGGACGACGCCCAGGGGTTAGAGCGCGCGGCCCACGCCCTGAAGGGTTCGGTCGGCAATTTCGTTATTCCGACGGCAGTCAAAGCTGCGCAAACGTTGGAGACTATGGGTCGTGAGGGGAACCTCGCCGCCGCCGATACCGCATACGCCGTGCTCCAAGAAGAAATCGCCGGCCTCGTGCAGGTTCTTCAACGGCTTGAAAGCGAGGTGCACCCGTGAAGAACCGCCCCCAACGTGTCGAATACTGAACATGAGAGCCCTAATTGCTGAAGACGATCCGGTTTCCCGCCGCATGCTCAAGGCGTTTCTGAGCAAAGCGGATTACGAGGTCGTTGTAGCCACCGATGGTCTCGAGGCTTGGGCCCTGCTGCAACAGCCCGATGCCCCCCGCTTGGTGATCCTGGATTGGATGATGCCCGGGCTCGATGGTATTCAAATCTGCCGCCAGGTGAGGCAGCGCGCCGCAGCCCCCTACGTATACATCCTCTTACTGACGGCGAAAGGCAACCAGAAGGACGTCATTTACGGCTTGGAGGCGGGCGCGGACGACTACCTTACCAAGCCCTTTCATGCCCTCGAGTTGAAGGCCCGCCTGCGTTCTGGGCGGCGCATTCTGGAGTTGCAACAACAACTGATTGCCGCTCGCGAGGCGTTCCGCCTGCAAGCCACTCATGACCTCCTGACCGGCCTGTGGAACCACGCGGCAATCCTCGACATTTTGCAACGCGAACTCGCCCGGGCACGCCGCGAAAGTAACCCGCTTGGGGTCATCATGGCCGACCTGGATCATTTCAAGCAGGTCAATGATACTTACGGCCACATGGCCGGCGATGCAGTCTTGCGAGAAGTGGCGAAGAGGCTCTCCTCATCCGTGCGTTCATACGATTCTGCGGCTCGCTATGGCGGTGAGGAGTTCTTGGTTGTCGCACCCAACTGCGATCCGGGCAGCGGACTGAACCTGGCGCAGAGACTCCGGTCGTCGCTGGATCAAAAACCCATCGACCTCCCCGAAGGCATGCTGTCGCTCACGTGCAGCCTGGGCGTGGCTGTCGGCGGCCTGGCGAGCAAGGACAACTCAGACTCGATGCTGCGCGCCGCCGACGCCGCCCTGTACCGCGCCAAAGCCAACGGCCGCAACCGCATCGAACTCGCCGCTTCGGGAATAGTGCCTAAGACGGATCTTTCGTGTACCGTTGGTACGACCTGCTTTCGACCTATACATTAGCTCGTTACTATCCTCTTGCCTGCGCACGGTCCGCTGACTCTCCGAGGTGAAGTCTCAACTCCGCAAGCCATGTCCGAGGGCTTGGTTCCATGCACAATCCGTCCCAGAAATCCCGGCCTTTCGGCGATGTTGCCGCGGTATGGCGGGTGCCGTCGCGTGTCATCCTGGAGTACAGTGCGGGAAAACCTGTCGACGCTGTGAGGCTTGGCAGTGAGATAGATCGCATGACGGACTGCTAAGTCTCCACGACGACCGTACACATTCTTCTGAGAAAGGAGCCCCCTTGCGCTTTGAGGGCAAAAGTCGTCTCGGCTTCTACCCGTTGCCATTACCCGAAGCCCAGCGAATTCGCAGGTTACTTTGCTTTCCAGATGCCTCGTCGTCCGCCATTGACTCGTGTGTTGGCGATGGCGTGGCGTTCGAAGCCATCACCAGTGGTGCCCAGACGCTTCGCTACGGTATCGAGTTGGATGCCTTCCGCGCTGAGCAGGCCAGGCAGCGTATTCCGAACATAGTCCAGGGCAACACGCTGGAAGTGCAATGTCCAGTTGAGTGCTTTGGGCTCATCTATCTGAATCCGCCCTACGACTGGGCCTTGGGGCCGGCTGACAGCCGTCGGACCGAGCAGGCGTTCCTGAGCCACACCTATCGCTGGCTAAAACCCGGTGGCGTATTGCTATTTGTTATCCCTGGCGACCGGCTGGCCGAATGTAGTCAGATTCTCTCCACGCATTTCCGTGACGTCCGGGTTTATCGGCTCGAAGCCCCTGAGTGTGTTCGCTATAAGCAGGTGGTGGTAATCGGAGCACGACGAAGCCGACGTGAGAAAGAGCGTCTCGCTGACAGCGATATCACCCGAGCACGACTTTACTACGCGAGCTTGGCCAGGAATCCCTCGCAAATCCCGGTCCTGCCTTCCGAGCCCGAAGCGCGGTACGACGTGCCCCTTAGCGGACCAGCTCAACTGGTCTACCGCGGCCTGCCCCTGGATGAGATCGAGGATCTGCTTCCGCAATCAGCGGCCTATCGACAGGCTGGACGCATCCTCTTCGCTGAGCCGGTGTCTGCCACCGGCCGTCCCCTCACACCCTTGCACGCCGGCCACGTCGGACTCCTGGCGTGCTCAGGCCTTTTGAACGGCATCTTTGGATTCGGAGATCAGCGCCATATCGCCTTCTGGCAGGCCGTCAAGATAGTAGATAAGACGGAAGAAGAAGACGAACAGGGCGTAGTCACGGTCAGAGAGAAAGAACGCTTTTCCAACGAATTGACGGTCGTGTACAGCACCGGCCAAGTGGCGATAATGAAGTAACGCTGCCACCCCACTCCCTCACGGTACCACGTACCAAAATCCCACGAGCCACAAAAGGAAACCATGAAGAATGCCCACGAGCGCTTCGGGGTCTTGGAATACACGAAGCGGATGAAAGACACCACCACGCGAATCCGGCTTCGAATGGATCGGTTCATTGGCGAGGTCGAAAGCGAGGGGATCTGTAAGGCCCATATCATCTCGGTCTTGGGTGGAGACTCCGACGTTGGCGCCATCTGGGCAGCCGTCATCGAGCAGAGCCTCTTTACCGTGGAAGCTCCGGGGATCGAGCCGCTCACCGCTAGCCTGGGTGAGAACGCCCAATGCTTCCGCGGGACAATCACTATCGCCGGCCGCAAACCAATCCGCCACTTGGTCGCGATCTCGGCTGAATTGGCAAAAACGCGACCGGGAGCGGACCCGCAAGGCAAGCGAACCATCCTGTGTGATAACGACCCGGCCTTTGTGCTGTATCGCATCGCGCAGCGGTTTGGGTTGCCGGTCGTACCAGAATGGGCCGGCTGGTTCAACGAGGAACTCAACCGCCGTGGAGCGATCAAACCGTTTATCGGCCTGGAATGTTCTCCGGTGCTGGTCAACGGCACGAAGAAGTTGTTCCTGAAATGGATTCGACGCGCCCTGCGGCAGAAGCGGATTGAGGTTCCTGACCGCAATGGGCCGGTCCGCTGGAACCTGGGTCACAGTTTCTTCCGAGTTGGCAAGGATGACCTGGGGGAGGGGAGCTGTCAGGAGCTAGGCGAAGATAGTCCTGCCACCCTGGCGGAGGAGAATACACAGTCATGCGAATCGTCTTGAAGGTTTCGAGCAACAACGAGTATTGCGATGGGGGATGTGAGTTCGCCCTCGTGGATTTGACTCCGGAGCTTGCTGCATTAGCCATGGGACGGATCGCCATACTCAGAGAACAGAAGAGCCTCGACCCGGATATCATCGAGACCTATTACTGGGCCTACTTCGCGGAGTACTTCTCTCCCTGGAAAGATCTTGCCAGCTTTGGAAACGAAGCCGAAGGCACGAAGGTGACGTTGGAGGGCATGCTGGATGAGCTTGCAATTGAAGAGAAGGAAATAGTCTGTGTTCCTGAGACTTTCCAGGTGTCACCCCGCCACGTCGCCGCGGTGGAGTGCGAACAGATGATCGTTCGCGAAGGCTCTATTGCGTTCATGGCTATTCCGAAACATGCCAGCTTTTACGTCCAGACAGCGGAGGTGCCACTCGCCATGCTCGAAGCAGCATCTATCAGCGCTTCGACCACCCACGTTTGACCCACTAAGAATCACCCGCCTGTTGGCGCGGGTCCGGCGCCACACGAACCGCATTTACTCGTTGCACTCAAAGCGAAAGGAGAAGACAGTGCCGATACCGGAGTCGATTGGTGATTACTTGCGTTTATGTTGTCGACCACATAACCTGAGATATGTTGGGATATCGGTTATGTTGTCATGGTCCACGAAGCACCTCATTTGAAATGTGTTGTTTTTCAGGTCCGCCACATAAAACAAAAGGGGCGTCGAGCGATGGCGCCCCCTTAGAATCGACGAGAGCTGCAGAAGACGGATGGCTCAGAGCTTGCGCAAGAACTCCATTAGGTTGGGATTATCTCGCCACTTTTTCTTGCTTCTCCGATGCCCGCCTCCCGGATCGCAGGCGGCCAGAGCTTTTGCCTTAAGAGCCAGATCTGTTTCCGCATAGATATTTGTCGTATCCAGTGAAACGTGGCCGAGCCACGCTCTGATCGTGTTGATATCAACACCGGCTCGGAGCAGATGGGTTGCAGTCGTATGTCT
>JBAVYG010000376.1:0-3253 GCA_049698675.1 Terriglobia bacterium | reverse complement strand
GCGCAAAGCGCCGCACTGGCCAGATACGCCGGCACCGACAAGGGTTTGAAACCCGCGTGCTGGCAAATCTTAAAGAACTCGTAGAGGCACAACTCCACACTCACAATTACGGCCGCAAGCAAGAGCCATTTCGGCGCCCAGCCGATGAGATAAATTACGGGGGGAATCAACAAAAGCGCGGTGAGAATTCGGAGTCTCATTAAGACAAGCACATGCCGCCGGCCTGTTCTGCAGGTCTGCGACTTTTACGGCACAGTCAGTTTGGAGTTGTAGCGGCGAGTTTATCTCGCCACGTGGCGGCGTAAAGCCGCCTCTACATCAAACTGACGCACTGCCCAGAATTTCTACCCTAGTCCTATGCCTCCGTATCGGCGTTCTCTCTTCTGATAATCGATGATGGCCTGGAACAAGTCCGCCTGGGTAAAGTCCGGCCAAAGGGTTTCCGTCACCCAAAACTCCGAGTAGGCAGCCTGCCAGAGGAGGAAATTGCTCAAGCGCATTTCGCCACTGGTCCGAATGAGCAAGTCCGGATCAGGTAAATCACGGGTATAAAGATGGCGGCTCAGAGTGGCTTCGTCAATGGTTACGTCCCCATTCTGTTTTGCCTTGGACAAGAGCTCGCGGACCGCATCGACGAGTTCAGCGCGCGCGCCATAGTTGAGCGCCAGGGTCAAGCGCAGCCCGGTATTCTGCCTTGTGCTTTCGAGCGCACTCTCGAGGTCGCGCTGCACGGGTTTCGGCAGTTCGTGAATTCGGCCGATGACCGAAAGGCGAATATTCTGCCGGTTGAGTTCCGAAATCTCTTTCTTCAGATACTCGCGCAGCAAGCTCATGAGAAGCGTGATCTCGGTATGAGGACGTTTCCAGTTTTCAACTGAAAAGGCGTACAAGGTCAGGTAGGGCACGCCCAGTCGCGCGCACGCCTCGACAGACTGCCGGACGGCTCGGATCCCCGCTCGGTGCCCCGCAATCCGCGGCAGGCGACGCTTCTTCGCCCACCGCCCGTTCCCATCCATGATGATGGCAATGTGGCTGGGCAGCCGGTCGAGATCGATTTGGGACAGTAGACTCGATTCAGGAGCTTCTGTCTTCACAGGGGCCTGCATGCGTGAGTCCACGCTGGAAACTCAGAAAACGTAGCACAGCACGGAGATAACTGCAAGTTGGAAGAGCAGGTGCCCGGTGTCGGGTGTCAGGTGTCAGGTGTCAGGTCTCGGGTCTCGGGTCTCGGGTCTCAGGTGCCAGGTTTCAAGTGTTGGGGGTTCTTTGCCCTCTCCCTTGGGGAGAGGGTGTCCCGCTGCCGGCGCTTTCACCAGCCGGAGCGGGACGGGTGAGGGGTCGGTTTCCGCTAAGGAGATATCACTCCCCACGTGTCATTCCGAGCGTAGCGAGGAATCCCGCCCTGGTTGTGGAGGAAAGAATCAGAGCGAGATTCCTCGCTACGCTCGGAATGACATGCCGGGGGCTCATTTCTCCCCCTGCTTCAGCATGGCGCTGGCGTGTTTCAGCACGGCATCGGTGATCTGGCTGCCGGAGAGCATGCGTGCCAATTCCTGCACTCGTTCTTTCTCGTTGGCAAGGTGGGTCACGGCGGTCAGGGTGCGGCCGGCGCGCTCGAACTTCTCCACATAGTAGTGCTGGTCGGCAAAGCAGGCGATTTGCGCTAGGTGCGTGACGCACAGCACTTGCCCATCGCGGGCCAAACGCTTCAGGCGCTGCCCGACGGATTCCGCCACCCGCCCGCCGATCCCGGAATCAACTTCGTCAAAGATGAAGGTGCGGGCGACCCGCCGGCCAGCCCCGGCTGCGGGCCGATTCATCCCTACCACGGTCTTGAGCGCCAGCATGAAGCGCGAGATTTCCCCCCCTGAGGCAATCTTTTCCAGCGGCCGCAATTCCTCCCCCGGGTTGGGAGAGATATGGAACTCCACCTCATCAACGCCCCGCGGCCCACCGCGTCCTTCCAGCAAGCTCTCGAAGTGGACTTCGAGGCGGGTTTTTTCCATGCCCAGTTGCGCCAATTCCTCGCGCACCAGCCGGGTGAGTTTGCGCGCCGCCTCTCGCCGCTTGGCGGAAAGCGCTTCCGCAGCTTTGCGGAAATCCCCCGCCACCTTTTCAAGCTCCCGCTGGAGCACTTCGCGGCGCTCGTCGGCATGTTCCATTTTGGCCAATTCCTGCCGCGTTTTCTCCCCGTAGGCGAGAATTTCTTCCAGCGTCTGCCCGTACTTGCGCTTCAGCCGATCGAGCAAGGCCAGCCGGTCCTCGATTTCCTCCAGGCGCTGCGGGTTTGCTTCCAGCTTTCCCAGGTAATGGCGTAGGAAATTGGCTGCATCTTCAAGCGTGGCCCGGGCGCCCGCCAGCGGTTCGAGGTAAGGTTCGATGGCCGCGTCGTAACGCCGCAGGTCCTCGAGTTGCCGCATGGCTGCCGCCAGCCGCGAGCACGCGGCGCCCTCTTCTTCGTAAAGCTCGGAAAACGCCCCCGCCGCAGCGGCGCGGATTCGCTCCAGGTTCGACAGGATGCGCTTCTCTTCTTCCAGGTGCCCGTCCTCGCCGGGCTGCACCCTGGCGCGCTCCAGTTCCTGCACCTGAAAGCTCAGCAGGTCAATCGTCCGCAGCCGCGCCTGCTCGTTTTGGCTCAGGCTCTCGAACTCTGACTCCAGTTCCCGGCGCCGCGCGTGTAGTTCCCGCACTCGTTCAAGCTCGTCTTCGACGCCTGCGAACTGGTCCAGCAGGTCGAGTTGGGCCTCGCGCGCAAACAGTGCCACGTGTTCGTTCTGGCCGTGCATCTCCACCAGCAACCTGGCCAGCGACTTCACCGCCGCCAAGGTAACAGGCTGATCATTCACCAGCATGCGGCTCTTTCCGCCCGCCTGAATTTCCCGCCGCAGAATGAGTTCCGATTCGTCCCCCCGCGCCAAGCCGTATTCTTCCAACCAGTCTGACCAGGGCGGCCGTCCCTCCGTGCGGAACACTGCGGTGACCAGCGCGCGTTCCTGGCCGGTGCGGATCACCTCCGGCGAAGCTCTTCCCCCCAGCGCCAAGCCCAGAGCATCTACCAGGATGGATTTTCCTGATCCCGTTTCACCCGAGAGCAAGTTCAGTCCCGGGGAGAATTCAACCTTGAGAGTGTCAATCACCGCGTAATTCTGAATATGTATTTCGTGGAGCATAGTCGGTAGTCCGTTCTCAGTGGTCAGTCGTCCGTTGTGCGCTGCGCTTGCTGCGCACTCCCGCGATTATACGCCACCTTATG
>JBAVYG010000375.1:0-2884 GCA_049698675.1 Terriglobia bacterium | reverse complement strand
GCGGACGCTCTTTTCGATGCGACGACGCAAATCAGTCCTCGACCGTAATCCAGGAGGTATGAAAGCAGTAAAAGAGTCCTCTTTTTCAACTGGACAGGAAGTCTGCTTCCGTGGAAAAGAATTCTTTTTTTGACCGAGCAACGCGGGAATGTTATTGAAAACAAAGGACGGCTGTGGAAACCCCCGGGCCTAAGCGGGAATGTATATGAAAACAAAGGAGATAAGAGTATAAAGCGGGAATGTTATTGAAAAGAAAGGGTGTTAGCCGGGACTTCCCACCTTGTCTCGATCGGGAGCGACGGCCTGCAAGGCGGCGGAGCGAATGGCCGCGTCTACAGGATCCTGCCCGCCATCCGAGCTGGCGAGGGCGGCGATTCCCAAAACATGTGATTCGTCAAAGCCGGGCATAGGGTGTACGGCAGTCACCTTCAGCTCGTTGCGCGTCAGCGTGCCCGTCTTATCCGCGCACAAGACGTCGATGCTTGCCGCTTCATCCACGGCGGATAGGCGCGTAGGAAGGACGCCCAGATGTGCCAGAGCCCGCGCGCCGAGCGCCGCCGCAAGGGTAAAGGTGGCAGGCAGCGCCACGGGGATCGACGCCAGAACCGCCGTGAGCACCAGGGGAATGATCTCACCCAGCGGCAGCTTGAGAGCGTACGCATACCCCACGAGCAACACGATGATGACGCCATTAAACATGGCGAGATTGCGCACCACGCGCAGAACAGCCTTCTGCTGGGAACTTTCGACGTGCGCGGTGCGGACCAGCTCCGCGGTGCGTCCAAACTTTGTGCGCGCTCCGGTCGCCGTGACCTCCGCAACCGCCTCGCCGCGCCGCACCAGCGCACCTGCATAGGTTTCGAGGCCTGGCCCAGCTTCGATGGGTATTGATTCGCCGGTGAGCATGGACTGGTCGAGCAGGATCTGGCCTTCGGTCAGACGCACGTCGGCGGCAACCACGGCGCCGACCGATAGCTTCACAAGATCGCCAGGGACTAATCCAGTAGCGGGTACGGTCGCCCAAGCATTATCGCGACGCACCGCCGCGTTCAGCGCCAGCCGCGCCTTCAGCGCGGCAAGAGTCGCCTGAGCGCGCCCTTCCTGGAAGAACCCGAGAACCGCGTTGAAGGCCAGGAGAGCCGCGATGATCGCGGCCTCGACGTACTTGCCGAGGGCAATCTCGAGCACGATCGCAGCTTCGAGCATCCATGGAACCGGCGCCCAGAACTTGGTCAGCGCCCTGCGTAAGGGATGCAGAGCCGTGTCGGGCACGGCGTTGGGACCGAACTTCTCGAGCCGTCGGCGGGCTTCGTCGCTCGTGAGGCCGGTCGAGAGCGGGACATCCTTAACGGAAGATTGGGGAGTGATTGGGTCATCCATAGGGCGTAGACCTTTCGAGCCCGCCTTGGTAGCGCTCGTCAAATAAGAGGCCCTAATTCAAACGTTACTTGGCTAGTAGCTTTCCGATAGATTTCAATTCCCGCTGGCGTTTCGCGGTGGTCTTGGGATATGCCATCTTAAGTTCATTGAGCGCGTCAAGGACAATTTGGGAAACAATCAACCGGGCATTGTCCTTATCATCGGCGGGAACGACGTACCAAGGTGCGTGATGGGTGCTCGTCGCGCTCAAACAAGCTTCATAGGCGTTCATGTATTGCTTCCAGTATTTCCTCTCGTGAATGTCCGCGAGGCTGAATTTCCAGTTCTTGTCTGGCTCATCGATGCGCTCCAGGAATCGCTTTCGCTGTTCTTCCTTCGAAAGGTGGAGGAATATTTTGACGATCCGCGTCCCGTTACGATAAAGGTGGCTCTCCAGGTTCACGATGGAGCGGTACCGCCCCTCCCAGAGGGTTTTCTTGTCGCGCAGCTCCTCCGGAAGCCCCTGGCTGCGCAGAATCTCCGGATGCACGCGAACGACCAGCACTTCCTCATAATAGGAACGATTGAAGACTCCGATCTGCCCGCGTTCGGGAAGTCGGAACGTCGTCCGCCAGAGAAAATCGTGTTCCAATTCGTCGGCGCTCGGCTGTTTGAAACTCCAAACCTGGCAGCCTGCCGGATTGACCCCGGACATGACGTGCCGGATGGCGCCGTCCTTGCCGGCAGCGTCCATCCCCTGAAAAATCAGCAGCAACGCATAGCGGTTGGACGCGTAGTGAAGTTGTTGCAGCGCGCTCATCTCCTCAACGTGCTCTCCCAGGAGTTTTTGATACCGCTTCTTCGACTTGCAAAAGGGCTTCACAATCGTCGGCCACTCTTTGAGTTTGACCTTTTCTCCGGGCCGCACGCGGAAGTCCATTGAATTGATTTTCATCCTCATCCCTCCTCAATTCCGCAAGAAAGGTGGGTTTTTGGCCACTTTTTGGCTTTGATTTGGGTTTGTTTGCACTCAAAAACCAGTTTGTTTTTGGCCTCTGAAAAAGCTACGTCCTGTGTTTTTACTTGTGGGCGAGATCGCCCGTCACACCGAAGAGCACCAGCGCGTCCGAACGGGAGACAGTCATCAAGCAGCTCCCTTCTTGGTGGCGGCCTTTTCCTCATGGCCGCCGAACTGGTAACGAAGGGCAGACAACGATAGTGGTACAGTTTGATGTTGTAGCGGCGAGTTTACCTCGCCAATCGGCGGCGTAAAGCCGCCTCTACAGCAAACTGTACCACTACCCGGACAACACCTTTCTTGCACGCAGGCTCAGGTTGATGCGTTGGGGGCGGACAATCGATACGCCGTGCGGGGGGCGCGTGGTGACCTACAAGCTGCGAGTGCCGCGACAGATTGCCTTTTATTGGGTTTTCTGCTCGGCCGCAGTCTCCTCCTGCTGCTCTTCAGCCTTTTGCCAACTGGAATTGGGGTCGTATTCCTTCATAGCTTTGGCGAGAGCGGCGG
>JBAVYG010000374.1:0-1665 GCA_049698675.1 Terriglobia bacterium | reverse complement strand
GGCAAAATCTGCCGGGCCGACGGCATACCAAGTCCCGGTGGTATCAGTATAGGTAAAGAGCGGAGTCACTTGGCCTGTGGCTTTCGACTTGGAAAAGGCGCCAAGGACGCGGTGCGATGGCTTCCTGGGGAAATTGTTCAGCGAGGCAAAGCCGGCCACCACCGGCGCCAGGGCGGCAGGAATCTGCGGATCGCTGGCGTTGGCCCAGTGCTCTTCGCCCTTGACCACGAATTTGTGGATCTCCGTGTGAAACGCCTGGCGCACCTGCCCTGCTGTGCCGGAAAACTCGATGACCGTGCGGCCCGTAGCCACATGACTGACTTGAAAGCCCTGGGACGTAAGCCAATCGGTCACCGCCTGAATGTCCGCATCGGCGGGGCCGAATTGCTGCCCGACCTGCTCGGGGGTGAGCCACATGTGAAAATTGGGCGAGGACTTGATCTGCTGCTCGTCCAGCAGATTCCGCAGGGCGGCTTCCTGCTCCGCCGAGCGCTTCAATACGAGCAGCATCCGTTCCGTGGGCAGGCTATCGGGCGCGGCGCCCTGGTCATATGCGGGGCGCGCCAGCGGGTGGGTGTTCCCTCGCAGTGTGACGAGGTTCTCCATGTTCACAGGTTGCGTGATGCGCGCAGGGACAGTTGCTGCTTGTTGCCCCGCCGCCATCAGAGAGAAAAACAGGACGAATGCGAATGCCAAAGCCGTTTGCGCCAACAGTGACCGTGCGTGTCTCATACCGCCTCCAACAACCAAGCTGATTTTTTCAAGTATAGAGCGTTTCCGCCGGATACACAAACCCTTGTGGAGTTCCCCTGTGGTCCGCTACCAGCGCTCAGTGTTCCCTTCAGAGCTTCGAAAAGTTCCACAGATTGTTTCGATTTTGGGAACCGCATCCTCATTATTGATGCATAATGTCTCGGCCGGGATTTCCCCGCAGGTTGGGCATGAAATGCCCCTGCCAGGAGATGCCAAAAACCTTACCCGCCGGTGAGACGTATTCCCTGGCCCCGCCGGCTCATCAGAATACCCGCATACTGCCGGCGAGGAAACTTTGCAATTTGATGCCTCGGTCACAACCGTGGTTGCAGCAGGTAAATTGAGAAGAGCCTGAAGGTCAGTAGGGGCGCAGGGCCGATCGGTGAAGTCGATCGGTCGTGCGCCCTTACGGGGAATGTAGACTAAAACGCCCAATAGCCGTTGGGGTACTGCGTGCCCTCCGAAATGCCTACGAAAATCGTGCGGCCAAAGAAGAACGGCAGCCCCAGGTCGATAAAGTCGTCCGACGTCGGTTCACCACTGCTAATGCTGCTGCCGCCCAGATTGAAGAACGCCCCGTAGTCGTTGCCAGAAAACAGCGAATCGGCGTTGGCGATGCTGAGCAAGACGGTCCCCGACGTGCCATTGTCTCCGTAAAGGGTAAGGCCCAAATCAGGAGGGCTCAGGTTGAGCGTGGACGCAGGACAGTACCAGGGATTGTCCGAGCAATTGACAGTGGACACGCCTGTAGCGGAAGTTAACGTACCGGGATCCAAGAAAGTGAGGGAGTTTGTGCCGCTGTCGATAAAGCTCGGGTTTTCGGACGAACAATCAGTCTGATTGTCGACATCGTAATAGTTGACGCCATTGAAGGTGGCCTGTAGGAAGTCGGCATTGCAGTCGACCTCATAT
>JBAVYG010000373.1:0-7506 GCA_049698675.1 Terriglobia bacterium | reverse complement strand
CCTATTTTCGACGTAGCGCCGGTCCCGCGCACGGCGGGACCGGCACGTGGCGACCCCGCGCCTGCGGGGTCGGCGTTACATACGGCTCAGGCGGCCTGAATCCTCCCAAACAATTCTGATCGCCTAGCGAGCATTGTCTGCCACAAATCGGGGCAGTTTCGGAAGGGTCAAGTTCGCAAGCCAAATCATCCGGGTAAAGCTATCCCCGCTTGGCGGCGGCCCCCACGCCGTCAAACCATGCAGTTAAGTTAAGATGCGGAGAATAGCACAAAACATGTGCGAAGGGGCAACGGCAATTTTGAATGCTGAATTGCCTTCTTGACCCTCCCACCTAGCGAGTGCCTTTGAAGATCGAGGGAGGACCTTTCTTGTAGCTCCGCGCCTTGGAGTGCGGCAGCGCTGGCATTTTGCCTGTCATACGTGTATGATATGTAGTATAGAGAGGACCCTATGCTTTCTATTCGGCTAGACCCTGATATTGAAAGGCGACTGTCCGAACTGGCGAAGCGCACGGGGCGGACCAAGTCCTACTATGCCCGCGAACTCATCGAGGGGAGTATTGAGGACCTCGAAGACCGTTATCTTGCAGAGGCGCGCCTGGAGAAGCGCCGCCCTTCTCTTACCAGCCGACAGGTGCGAAAAGAGCTTGGCCTGGAACATTGAATACGACCCTGGGGCCCTCCAGGACCTCAAGAAGCTCGATCGCCAGATCCAGCGCGAAATCATCGACTACATGGATAACCGGGTGGCGACCGCTCGGACCCCTCGCGACTTCGGGAAGCCTCTTCGTGGCAGTAAGTTTGGACTGTGGCGCTACCGGGTGCGGGACTACCGCATCATTTGCGAGCTGCAGGCGAAGCGGCTGGTGGTGCTGGTGGTGGCCGTGGGACATAGGAGCACCATTTATGACGACTAAGTCACATGGTGAGGAGCAGTCTATTACTCCGCTGCCCTGACGGAGCCAGTCGCATAGATCAAGAAACGATGTAGGCGCCCGAGAAACCGCTCAGCACAGTCGGCGTCGGATCAACCGGGCATCAACATCACGGACTCTAACCTTCCAGCGCCCGCTTGCAATACTGGTAGCACTTCTTGACTTCGGCGAGGGTGTCCAGGTTCGCGCCTTCACCATACTCGTACTCGATATTGGCGGGGATTTTCCATTTGTTGTCGCGCAGCAGGCGAAGGACCTCCACTATGGGCGTGTCGCCCTGGCCGAAGGGCAAGTTAGCGCCGTGGTTCTTCTTGCGGTCTTTGATGTGCAGGGTGACGATCTTCTGGTGGTGCTCGCGAATGTAGGCAACGGGATCACCGCCGGCGGCCACGAAGTGGCCAATGTCCAGGTTGACGCCGATGTAGGGTGAGGCGCCCTTCATAGCCCGCGCAAAGGTTTCAGGCGTGGAGAACTCGTCGGGGTCGGACGTTCGGTCGTGTCCGTGGAAGCCCACCATGATCTTGTATTTCTGGGCGTACCTGTCTACGCGCGGCGCAATGCTGACGTTGGATGAGGCCGTGACGTACTTCACCCCCAGTGCTTTCGCCATCTGGAAGCCGCGGTCAATTTCGTCATCTGTGAAATCTTTTCGAAAACTCAGGTTGTAGGCGTAAACCAACACGCCGGCGTTATCGAACTTGGTGCGAACCTCGTGAAAATGGCTGAGAGGTACGGAAAGCCGCCACTTCCTAAGTTCTTCCCCCTTCAGCTTGGGCGCGACGTGCCCATCAAACAGCTCGCATTCGCCCAAACCGACCGTTTTGAAAGCTTCTATACACGCATCCAAATCCCGGTCGCGAAACGAATAACTTTGTGCCCCGATCTGAACGCCACGAATGACCGAGTTGATGTATTCAGCGGTCCAACCGTTCCGGCTGACCGCCCACAGACCCGCAGAACCTGCAACCAGAAGCTTGCCGGCATCTCGACGTGAAATTAGAGCCATAGATCCCCCTTGAAGACTTATAAGCATCTCGCGGCGCTAGTATAGCAGGATGCTGAAAAACCCGCCTCGCCTGTCATTCTGAGGAGTCCCGATCTGATCGGGACGACGAGGAATCTCGCCCCGATCAGATCGGGGTTTCCAGAGAGAGATTCCTCGCGTAGTTTACCCTGAACGGGCAGGGCGAGATTCCTCGCTTCGCTCGGAAGGACAGGGAAGGGCTCGGAATGACAACGTTCACAAAGGTTTTTCAGCATCCTGATAGAGGCTCAGCAGCTTCCTGCAACTACCAGCGGGGGCGTGCCGGGATTCACCTCCCTACGCCAGATTTCTTCGCTACGCCACGCTCCGCTCCCGCCGCGGCGGGACATGTCATCCTGATTCCGCCTTGCGGGAGAAGGATCTGTTTTTCTTGGCGCCGCGCGCTGAAATTGGCCACCAGTGCCACAGCGGATTCGGCTAAAATAGGTCTAACGGCTTGACGCCCTCGTGCCCATGCCGTGAGGAGGTGTATGCCTCTCGAGATGCACCAGCTTCAGAAACTCGATGACTACCGGTGGCTTGTGCCGCAAGGAACCAAACCCGGCATGCTCACCGATGCGCTCATTTACACCGACGAGCGCTTGCTGAAGGACTTGCTCAAAGACCTCTCCCTTGAGCAAGCGATTAACGTGGCAATGCTTCCGGGGATTGTGGGCCGCTCGCTGGCCATGCCGGACATCCACCAAGGATACGGCTTTCCAATCGGCGGCGTGGCGGCTACCCTGCCGGACGAGGGCGGCGTGATTTCACCGGGTGGAGTGGGATTTGATATCAACTGTGGGGTGCGGCTGCTTGCCAGTACGCTGACGCTCGACGAGGTTCGGCCGAAGATCAAGGAGCTGGTGAACCAACTCTTCCGCGACATTCCCTCGGGCGTAGGCCAAAGCGGGAATATCCGGCTCTCGTACCCGGAGCTCGACAGGTTGCTCAAAGACGGCGCCGCCTGGATGGTCGCGCACAGTTACGGCAGGCCGGAAGACCTGGAGACTTGCGAGGAGAATGGCGCCATCGACGCCGCCGACCCGACAGCGGTCAGTGACCGGGCGAAAAAGCGCGGGCTGCCGCAAGTGGGAACGCTCGGTTCGGGGAACCATTTTCTGGAAGTTCAGTACGTGGAGCACATCTTCGACCCGGCGGTCGCGCAGACCTTGGGGCTTTATCAAAACGAGATCCTGATCATGATCCATTCCGGCTCACGCGGCCTGGGCCATCAGGTTTGCACCGACTACCTTCGCGATATGGATGCGGGTATGCGCCGCTATGGCATCGAACTGCCCGACCGGCAACTGGCGTGTGTTCCAGTACACTCGAAGGAGGGACAGGAGTACCTTGCGGCGATGCGGGCCTCGGCGAACTTTGCCTGGGCCAACCGCCAGGGCATCACCCACTTTGCGCGCCAGGCGTTCCAGCGTATCTTCGGCCAGCAGGAAGAACTGCGGGTTGTGTACGACGTCTGCCACAACATCGCGAAACTGGAACGCCATCAGGTGAACGGGCGGGAACGCAAAGTGATGGTACACCGCAAAGGGGCCACGCGGGCGTTTCCCGCGGGGCGGCCGGAAGTGCCCGAGGTGTATAAGGCCTGCGGGCAGCCGGTGCTCATACCCGGCTCCATGGGGACGGCATCCTACGTTCTGGTGGGCGCCGAGGGAGCGATGAAGGAGACCTTCGGCACCACCTGCCACGGGGCGGGCCGCGTGATGAGCCGCACGGCGGCGAAGAAATCCCCCTTTGCGCAAGACGCCCGGCAGAGGCTGGAGGAACAGGGCATCATAGTGCGAGCCGAGACCCGCGACGGCATCAGGGAGGAAATCCCCGAAGCTTATAAAGACGTGGACGAGGTCATTGAGGTAGTCCACAACGCAGGATTGGCCAAGCGAGTGGCGAGATTAAAACCCATTGGAGTGATCAAGGGATAGCTGACCACATTCGAAATTCGCAGGGCTGCCTGGCAAGTCGAGAGTCGAAGGTCGAGAGTCAAAAGAGAGGGGACTGGGGACATCCCGACAAATCCCCCAGATTCCGGCTATGAACGATGCAACCTGTCGCCGTGGCATGGACATCTCGCCCATGGCGGGTTCATGCGTTTACGGGCGGGATGCCCGTGCTACGCGAAGCAAGAACGAGGAGGGGCGACCCAACGGATCACCCCTGACCCAGGTTGTGCTGACGCAGTCCTGAAGGGCTTTACTTTTCTGGTCCTTTGCCGAGCTGTTGAGCCAAATAATTCTGCAAGCCGACCTGCTCAATGAGACCGAGCTGTTCCTCCCAGAAGTCGACGTGGCCTTCTTCCACGGTGAGAATTTCCTTGAGGAAATCGGCCGTGCCGTTGTCACCCACCTTGCGACATGTGGCGATGCCCTCATTGTAATCATGCACCGCGCCCAGCTCCAGGGCCAAGTCGTTCTCAAGCGCCTGCTTAACGTCCTTCCCGATATTGAGTTTGGGCAGCTCGCTCAGGCTCGGCGTACCCTCCAGGAAGAGCGTGCGCTCGATGATCCTTTCAGCGTGCCCCATTTCATTGATGGATACTTTCTTGATGTGTTTGCTCAGCCGCTCGTAACCCCAGTTCTCGCACATTTCGCTGTGCAAGAAGTATTGGCTGATGGCCCCCAATTCCTCCTCCAGCATCTCTTGTAAGACTTTCAAGACTTCCGGTTTTCCTTTCATACGTCTCCTCCCCTCGATAGATGAGTGCCGTCCTTATCCTGCAAAGATTATCACAGGTGCCGCCAAAAAGCTCTCGACGGGGCAATACCGTCCGCGAACCTGAGTCGCTGCAAGGTCCCTCAGGACTCGCTCGAAGGATGTGAGTTCTCATCCTTCTCGCGGACATGGGCCAGCAGCTTGCGGACACTGTTGGCAAGCTGCGCGACTTCGCCTTCACCTTCCACGTCAAACTCAATGGCATAATTCCCCGCCGTGGCATGATCGACTGCAGCCTTGAGAGCCACCAGTGGCTCCACCACCGTCCGCGGCAAGACAAAGCTTACCCAGACGCTCAAAAGGATCGTCAAAGCGGAGACAATGCACAGCACCCACTCCGCCCGTCGGACCAATTGACGCGCCCTTACATGATCCCGCTCGACTCGCCCCCAGCTTCGCGTCTCCAGGTTGGATGATTCCTGCACAATCGTGTCGCTGGAGGAACGCAGGTCGGCGGAGATCTGGTGGAAGGCGGGGTCCTCGGCCTCCAGCGTGGCTGCCACCTGCGCGTCAAGTGAGCCCACTCGGTTGTGCAGTTCTTCCACCAGCTTGGCGCGGTTGGTGCGGCTCGCGCCGTTCAGAAGCTCATTCAGGTCTCGGGTGTAGGCCCGAACCACGTCACGGACGTGCTGGGCGGGGGCCTCGGTGACTTGTCCTCGGCGCGCCACGGCGTCCGCCATGCGCCGCTGATAGAATTGAGCCTGCGACTGGATATGCTCGAGGGTGCTGCGCTCTTCCGGCTGCAACCGCCGGCACGAATCGATAATCTGCTGCATCCTGGACAGCGCCTGGCGATTCGATTCCAGTTCTGCCGGGTCATAGACAAGGAGGTAATTCCGTTCTGCCCTGCGAGCGTCCAGCATTTCCAGGGAGATTCGTTCCGCCAGAGTGGCCATAGGGGCATCCACACTGACGATGCGATCCACAATCGAACCCATCGCAAAGAGGTAGTAAACCGCCAGAAAAATCACCGGGACCAGAATCAAGCGCACCAAGCCCAGGCTGTAAGCCACCCGGCGGCGTAAGGAAGTGCCGCGTGCAAAGACCTTGAACGGTTTCCGGACTGCCCAGCTCATTCTTGGTTCAACAGCCATATGTCAGGGCACGCCAAAGCGTTTCGTCTTAAACTCGATTTAACTATATTGAGTGAAATATTACCCCAAAATTGAATTCACGGGCGTAATTTCTCTTGACCGTCGGAAAGAAAGTGCATCGGACCGTTTGACTGTGGAAAAGGGATCGAAGACGGAACTTTCGTGTCCAGCGACACGTATTGCACATTGGAGATGACCCCAACACGGGAGGCCAAACCATGTTCTGCCCACAGTGTGGAAGAGAGTACGTCGAGCGAGTCAACTTCTGTTGCCAATGCGGGGTGGCGTTGTTCACGCCTCCTGCATCCCGAAAACCTCTCCAGCGCTCGCGGGTCAACCGGATGATTGCAGGTATTTGTGCGGGGTTCGCAGAATACCTGGAGCTGGACCCCACCCTGGTTCGGATTTTGTGGGTCATGCTGGTGATCTTCGGGGGCTGTGGCTTGCTTGGCTACATCATCGCCTGGATCATTATGCCCGAGGAGCCGCTCGCGCAGGTCAGCCATGCCGCAGCGTCGGGGGTTTCCCCGCAAGCCGTGCCCAACCGTTAGCATCCCACCTCCGAGGCCTGCTTCAGAAGTCCGTTGGCGAACGACGTCATCCGGATTATTCGGGAGCGGGCCACGCAATCCGCATCGAAATTCTTTTTGCAGGCCCTCACTGTTAACTGTAAGCTGGCAACTATGGACTTCTTTTTGCCGGCTTTCACCCTCGACTCTCGACTTTCGACTGGTGAATGCAGTTTTGGCCGACTTCAAGTTCGGATTCGAAGGCACCTTGCACGGCTTCTCGCCATTTTCGTGGTCGCGCTTTCGTGCGTGGCCGTGCCTGCGCCGTTCCTCTCTGCTGCGAGTCGGCGTTCGAAGCAGCACACCTCCCCGGCGCTCAACGCGCGCCTCGATGAGATCCTTAGCTCGAGTGACGCCTCCCGCGGTTTTTGGGGCATCGAGGTGGGGGAGCTTCCGAGCGGAAGAATTCTCTTCAGCCGTGACGCGCAACACCTTTTCCACCCCGCCTCGAATATGAAGTTGTTTACCACGGCGGCGGCGCTCGAAAAGCTCGGCCCGGATTTCGTTTTCCGCACCACAGTGGAAAGCGAATCCGGCCCGGATGCTCAGGGACGCGTGAAAAACCTTTACCTGGTTGGCAAAGGAGATCCCAGTTTTTGTGAAGGCATTTCGTCGCCTCTTTTGAACCACGGAGAGGCGAAAAATGGTTCTTGCCCGACCCTCCAGAAACTGGCGGAGCAGATAAGGGCACGCGGAGTGCTTGAAATCACCGGGGCTCTGGTAGCGGACGACAGTTATTTCCTTTGGGAGCCCTACATCCACGGCTGGGCCGCTGAGGACCTGTTATGGGGCTATGGGGCGACTGTCTCAGCTCTGGCCTTGAATGCCAATGCCCTGCAACTCCGAATCAAGCCGGGATTGAAGGTCGGCGACCGCGCGCAGATTTGGCTTGAGCCTCTGACGGACTATTACCAGGTCAATAACAGTCTGGAAACCAGCGGGGCGGGAACCGAGAGGCGCTTGTGGGTCGAACGCGACCTGGATTCCATGCGACTGGACGTTTGGGGCCAGATCCCCCTCGACGCCGGTGAGACTACCGAACGGGTGGCGATCGCTCGTCCGCCGCAATTGGTGGGCGAGCTTTTCCGCCAGGCGCTCGAAGACGCCGGCATTGCGGTTCGAGGCGGTGTCGAGGTTCACTATGTCACACGCTTGGAG
>JBAVYG010000372.1:0-3812 GCA_049698675.1 Terriglobia bacterium | reverse complement strand
GCTTTCGGCCCAAGAAACCGACCCGACCCTGAAATTACAAATCCTCCCGATCAGGAAGGACGCGCCGATTTACTTGCCTGCCAGAAGCCACATCGCTTTCCCTCCCTCTGGCCAACTTGTTGAATTGAAGGAAGTTGAAGTAGTCCCGGAATACCAGGCCGTGGCCCAGTTGGGCAGGTGAGGGAGCCTCCAAGCGGGGAAACCCCTGCCAGAATTCACAGGGTCGCGTCAAAGTCCCGTCGGCGGGCCGGCCCCGAAGGGGCCGAAGGTCATTAGCCGTGGGTGAAACCCACGGGAAGCGTCGTCCGTGGACGTTCGACCCCTACGGGGTCGAATATCTCTTGGCTCCTTGTCTACACGGACGGCCTCCCTCCGCCCACAAAATCCACCGTCCGACAGAAACCATTCGTGCTTGGCCCACCCCCGGCTGAAGTGCTAGTATTGCCTCCACTGTTATGACCGGTCACAATCTCATAAGACCCACGCATCGCTCCATTCGCAGGTATTACGAAAGCGTCGCAGCCCTGCGGGACCAGGGTGTGCTGAACGAGATGAGCGTGCGTTCGCCTTTCGAGTCCCTTCTCCAGGAAACCGCCAGGCTCAAGGACTGGACATTCATCGCCGAGCTTTCGGGAAAGTCCGGCGGCGCGCTCATTCGTCCTGACGGCACCCTGCGCGACCGCAACAGCCTGCCGCGCGGCTACTGGGAAGCCAAAGACACCCAAGACGATCTTGACACCGAGATCAAGAGGAAGATCGCGCGCGGCTACCCCCTCTCCAACATCATCTTTGAGGACACCCAAACTGGCGTCCTGTTTCAGGGCAAGCAGAAGATCAACGGGCCGTACAGTCTCGGCAACCGCGAAGAGTTGGCCGCACTTCTCAACCAGTTCTTCTCCTACACCGAGCCGGATATTGAAGGCTTTGAAGAAGCGGTGGACGAATTCAAGGAGCGCGTGCCCGACCTCGCGCGCGGCTTGGTGGAAAAAATCCAGCAGGCACACAAGGACAATCCGCGATTTCAGGCCGCCTTCGAGAAGTTCTTTGAGCTCTGCCGCACCGCGCTTAATCCCAATATCCGCGTTGAGGCCGTGGATGAAATGCTGGTGCAGCACCTTCTCACCGAGCGCCTATTCCGCACCGTCTTCAATAACCCGGAATTCGTCAAGCGGAATGCCATCGCGGCGGAAGTGGAGTGCGTCATCGGAGCCCTGGTGAGCCATAGCTTCGACCGCAGCGAGTATTTGGAGAGCCTGGACCGATTCTACCGGGCCATCGAAGGCGCCGCGCGCTTGCTGCCTGACTTCAGCGAAAAGCAGCACTTCCTGAACACAGTTTACGAACGCTTTTTCCAGGGCTATTCGGTGAAGGTGGCCGATACGCATGGCATCGTCTATACGCCGCAGGAAATCGTCAACTTCATGTGCGCGAGCGTGGCTGAGGTACTGGAGAAGGAATTTGGCAAGTCGCTTTCGAGTCCCGACGTTTTCATCATCGACCCGTGTACGGGCACCGGGAACTTTGTTGTGAACCTGCTGCGCCGCATGCCCGGCCGCGATTTGCCCCGCATGTACCGCGAGCAGCTTTTCGCCAACGAAGTAATGCTGCTGCCTTATTACATTGCCTCGCTCAATATCGAACACGCCTACTACGAACTGACTGGGACCTACGACCCATTCGAGGGGCTGTGCTTCGTGGATACGCTCGACCTTGCCGAAGGTAGCCAGCATCAGCTTGGCTTTATGACGGAGAAAAACGCAGAGCGCGTGGACCGCCAGCGCAAAGCCCCGATTACGGTGGTGATTGGTAACCCGCCGTACAACATGAACCAGCAGAATGAAAACGACAACAACAAGAACCGTAAATACGATGTGATTGACCGGCGTGTAGCGGAGACGTATGCGAAGGATTCCGTAGCAAGTAATAGGACCGCACTGTCCGATGCTTATGTGAAGTTTTTCCGTTGGGCGACAGATCGTTTGCAAGAACGTGATGGGATCGTATGCCTTGTGTCCAACAACGGATTCGTAAGGGGCGTTGCATTCGACGGATTCCGCAAGCATCTGTTGCGAGATTTCGACGGAATCTATCACTTCGATTTCAAGGGCAATGCTCGTACCACGGGTGAGCGACGCCGAAAGGAAGGGGGAAACATATTCAGCGACCAGATCAGGACTGGGGTTGGAATAACCGTACTTGTTCGGAGTGCGGGGAAGTCGTCATCTTCGGTCTTTTATTACTGTGTCCCTGATTATTGGAAGGGGCCCCAGAAGACTGCGCATTTAGCATCATTCGGAAAATTGTCAGAAGTTTCTTGGAAGGCCCTTTCAGTTGACGCCAGAGGCGATTGGCTTTTGCTCGAAAATGCCGCGGAATATTTAAAGCTCATCCCGCTGGGGGACAAGGGAGTAAAGTCGATAGGCAGATCTGCCCCTAGCACCGAACCGCTGGTTTTTTCGTCCTTCTCGATCGGCGTGAAAACGAATCGAGATGAGGTCGTGTACGACTTTCAGGAAGATGTCCTTGTCAAGCGAGTCCGGCAGTTTGTAGAGGACTACAACAGTGAGGTCGACCGTTACAAGCGTTCTGGTGAAAAGAAACCAGTCGATGACTTTGTCCGGTACGAAAAAATAAAGTGGAGCCGCGACCTAAAGTTGGACCTTCAAAGAGGCCACTCCGCGGTTTTTGAAGAGACGAAAGTCCGAACTTCCCTTTACCGTGCCTACTGCAAGCGGAAGCTATTGTTCGATAGAGTTTTGAACGAGGAAGTCTACGGTATCCCCCGAATTTTCCCGACTCCAGGTACATCGAATGAGAATCGCTTGATCTGCTGCACTATCGATTCACAAATAGCCTTCTCGCCTTTAATGACAGACATCATACCCAGCCATGCCCCTGGCGGACGGCCAGGCCAATGCTTCCCCTTTTACTTTTACAACGAGGACGCCACGAACCGGCAGGAAAACATCACCGACTGGGCGCTGGAGCATTTCCGCGAGCGTTACAAGGACAAGAAAATCACCAAGTGGGGTATTTTCTATTACGTCTACGGGGTTCTGCACCATCCCGAATACCGCGCGAAATACGCTGAAAACCTGAAGCGCGAACTGCCGCGGATTCCATGGGGGAACGATTTCTGGGGATTCTCAAAAGCCGGAAAGGAACTGGCGCGGCTGCACGTTGAATACGAATCGCTGGAACCGTGGCCGTTGAAATTCATCGAGACGACCGCTGTAGCGCCGGCGTCTCGCCGGCAATCGAATGACCGCCGGGACGGCGGCGCTACAATCCCGCTCTCCTATCGCGTCGAGGATAAAATGCGGCTCTCAAAGGACCGCCGCTCGCTCAAGGTGAACGATTCGTTGACGCTTGGCGGCATCCCACCCGAAACCTTTGAATACCGCCTGGGCAATCGCAGCGCCCTCGAATGGGTGATCGACCAATACCAGGTGACGGAAGACAAGCACAGCGGCATCCGCTCCGACCCCAACCGCCCCGACGACCCCGAATACATCGTGCGCCTCGTGGGCCAGGTCATTCGCGTAAGCCTGGAAACCGTCAAGCTTGTCAAATCCTTGCCCGCCCTCTAGCGGCGTGGACCGAGATTTGGTGATCATGTCAGCCCGCGAAGGGGGCTGCAGCGGTCGGCGCGCGCTGAGTGACACGACCTTAGCGTCGGATGCGCCCACCAACGCTCGCCGGGCTCTGCTTCAACTGTCAGGCCATTGTTGCGTGGGAAAGGACGGCGGAATCGGCGACTTCACGCTCGAGGATGTTGGAGAGTGCCACGGCAACAGCGCCCAGGAGGCTGG